>CAKZYM010000599.1 GCA_937884685.1 uncultured Calothrix sp. | reverse complement strand
ATGATGAAGTTCCCGACTGGAAAAACGAAGAAGTCCGTACTTTGTTGGGAAGATTTTTATTTAGTGGAGATACAGTTTACAAAAAAGTTGATGCTTTAAGCGGTGGAGAAAAAGCGCGTTTAGCATTAGCTAAAATGCTGTTACGTCAGGCAAATTTACTTATTCTAGATGAGCCGACAAACCACTTAGATATTCCTGCCAAAGAAATGCTTGAAGAAGCTTTACAGAATTACGATGGTAGCGTAATTGTAGTTTCTCACGACAGATATTTTATTTCCAAAGTAGCGAATAAAATAGTTGAAATTCGCGACGGTGAATTCCGAGTTTATCTAGGAGATTATCACTACTACTTGGATAAAATTGCTGAAGAAAAAGAACAAGCAAGATTAGCCGCAATTGAAGCTGAAAAAGAAGCGAAAAGAGCCGCTAAGAAGAAAAAAGCAGCAGCAAAGCGTAAGTAAGTTAAATTTTAGCAACGGATGAATTGCTTTTGGATTTTTCTTAAATCTTTAGTTTGTTCTAGAATCTAAATGCGTTGCTAAATCTAGAATTACACGAACCCTTCTTTTCTTCTAAGGAGGGATTTTAATACATTCTTTACTTTATTTTTCTTTCTTTATATAATTTCCCATAAGCATTCAGAATTTATATAAATTATTAGTATTATTCATTCCCTATTACCTTTTAGCAGTTACCCATTACCAATTCACAATCCCCAATCTTCAATTCCCAATTATTAATTTCCTATACAAATAAGTAATATGATTAATCAAACCAAATTCCTATAAATAAAGCCATTTTTAATAGGAAAGCTAAGATGTCAACTATCTTTTGTTACAAAAAATTTACTAAAAACAAAATAATCGCAAGAAATATATATATAAATTAGAGATAATTCATAAAATAATTTAATAAGCAAACAAATAGTAAGCAAAAATTCACTTGCAGTTGTGAGTGTCAATGGTATTATTCGGATATTACGAAAAGTAAAGGGCAGTATTGTTATGGCACAAGCACCTGTTTCTCCCGTGGTGCTGGTAATATTGGATGGATGGGGTTACTGCGAGGAGACCAAAGGAAACGCCGTTGCCGCCTCTTCAACACCCGTAATGGATAGCTTATTAACAGCTTATCCAAACACGTTGATAAACACTTCCGGAAAAGCGGTAGGTTTGCCAGAAGGGCAGATGGGCAACTCAGAAGTAGGACATTTGAATATAGGTGCTGGTCGAGTTGTACCGCAAGAGTTAGTTAGAATTTCTGATGCGGTAGAAGACGGTTCGATAAATCAAAACCCAGCATTGGTAAAAATCTGCCAAGAAGTACAAGGTCGTCAGAGCAAACTACATTTAGTAGGATTATGTTCTGAAGGAGGAGTACATTCACATTTAAGTCATCTATTCGGCTTATTAGATCTAGCTAAAACTCAGGGAATCTCAGAAATTTGCATTCATGCTATCACTGACGGACGCGATACTAAACCCAGTGAAGCTGTCAAAGCAATTGGACTTATTCAAGATTATATAGACCGCATAGGAGTAGGACGCATTGTCACTATTAGCGGACGCTACTATGCAATGGATAGAGACAAACGCTGGGATAGGGTTCAAAGCGCTTACAACGTAATGACCCAAAACGATTCTAGCGATAGTCGTTCTGCTGTAGAAGTAGTTAAAGCATCTTATGCAGAAGGAAAAACAGATGAATTTATTATTCCTGTTAGAATAGCTCCCGGAGCCGTTGAACCAGGGGATGGAATCATATTTTTCAACTTCCGTCCCGATAGAGCTAGACAACTAACTCAAGCTTTAGTTAATCCAGATTTTGACGGTTTTGAAAGACAGCAAATAAAACCGCTATCTTTTGTTACTTTTACCCAATACGAGCAAGACTTACCAGTAGAAGTAGCATTTAAACCCCAGAATCTGAATAATATTCTCGGTGAAGTAATTTCCCAACATGGTTTAAAGCAATTCCGTACTGCTGAAACCGAAAAATACGCTCACGTTACCTACTTCTTCAATGGTGGTTTAGAGGAAGCACTCGAAGGAGAAGACCGGGAATTGGTAAGTTCTCCAATGGTCGCTACCTACGATGAAGCACCTCTGATGTCAGCACAAGCTGTCACTGATGTAGTTTTGGGAGCGATTAAAAAGGGTATTTATTCTTTAATAGTTGTCAATTATGCCAATCCAGATATGGTTGGTCATACAGGAAACATGGAAGCTACCGTCGAAGCGTTAGAAGCGGTAGATAAGTGTTTAGGAAAACTATTAGAAGGAATCAGCAAAGCTGGAGGAACGGCATTAATTACAGCCGACCACGGTAATGCAGAACACATGATAGATGAGACAGGAAACCCCTGGACTGCTCATACTACCAACCCAGTTCCTTTGATTGTGGTTGAAGGTGAAAAAGTTAAAATTGCCGGACATGCTACCAACGTGACTTTACGAAGCGATGGTAAATTAGCTGATATTGCTCCCAGCATTCTGGAAATTTTGCAGCTTCCCCAACCAGAAGAAATGACTGGAACATCTCTGTTTAAACCAGCAGAATACGATGTGAAAGTTCCTCGCAGCCCAATGAACTTGGTGATGCAGAATAATTAATAATAGTTAGCTGTTAGTTGTTAGCTATTATATCGATGGCTAGCTGCTAACCCCTAATGCAGCGCTTTTCATTAGAGTTTTATATAAAAATTAAGTTAAAATCTGTTAAATTATCAGTTGTTAGATATTACTCTTTCTACTAACTGCTGATAATCACTAAAAATTTATTAGAAAATTATGGCTCTTTCAAGCGTTATACAAGGAATATGGGCATTTTCTGCCATCGGTTTAATTGTTTTAGTATTGCTCCACAGTCCCAAAGGTGACGGGATTGGTGCAATTGGTGGACAAGCGCAATTATTCAGTAGTACTAAAAGCGCTGAAAATACTTTAAATCGGGTCACATGGACATTAACAGTAGTTTTTCTGGGATTAAGTGTAGTTTTAAGCGCGGGTTGGCTTCCTACTTCTGCTTCTAAAATTCCTGCTCCCTCTGTTCCCGTGAATTCCGCTCCTAGTAACCCATCCGAACTCTCTGCTCCGGAGACTTCACCAGCCCCTGCTATTTCCCCAGTACCTTCTGATTCCTCCGAACCCTAAAATTACTTTTTTCTAGTATTTCTATGCTGCAAAAGTTGCAGCTTTGTTTGGAATGAGAAAAAATCTAAGCTTGTTTAAACAGATAAAAATAGCTTTAGGATTGGTAATCATCGCAGCACTGCTCGTTATTTTTACTAACGTGCAGTCATTTGCTGTGTTTACAAATATTAATTTGACAAAAGCACCGCAATATCAGGCGGATATAAGATTAGGGAATAGGGAAGAGGGAACGGGGAATATAGAGTTTTTCAATTCCCAATCCTTACAAACATCCCTCTCCTTAATAAGGAGAGGGAACGAGGGTGAGGTTTTTAATGTATTGGACTCGACCGACAATATTTCTCAAACTCCTTCTCCCCCACAAGCGAAAAATTATCCTCTACCATCAACTTTGGCAAGATGGCAAGAGAATAATAGCGGTGATTATTTTGATGAAATTAAACCCACTAAATATGGTTATTTAATTTGGTCGCAATTTCCAGTAAAAGTTTATTTAGAAA
>CAKZYM010000598.1 GCA_937884685.1 uncultured Calothrix sp. | reverse complement strand
GGTTCTATTTCAGGATAATTCCATCGTTGCCCAAAACGTTCGGCGACAAATGGTTTGATAACAAACTTAATAGGTGAACCTGCTTTAACATCAATTCGGATTCCAGAGTATGCAGAGCGTGTTAAGGATTCATAACCTTTACGACCGATAAAAAGCAAAGAATCCGCAACTTTACGGTTAGGTCTATCAGGAATATAATCAAAAGTTTCCATTAATTCTGACCCAATATCTCGTTGACGACGGGGATAATGACCGCTTCCTCCGCTGACAATACAATTGATGTGAGAATCTGCATGTCCGGTGTCTGTAGTCACAAGATGCTCTAAACAGTGAGCATGTCCGTTTAAAATCAAGTCAACAATTGGACGTTTTTGATTCAAATCACCGATAGTTTGAGCGACTTCATCAAATACCCACCGGAGACGACGACGAACAGCTAAGGTTTGCGCTTGATTCCACTTATTTGCTTCGGTAACGTAGGGTGGATGGTGAAAAAACACTATACGACCGCGAACTTCGGAATTATTCCAAGATTCAGCTAGTCTTTGTTTGAACCATTCAAGCTGTTCAAAATCAACGTTGAGATGATGGGATGCTAGCTGCTTTTCGATATCAACTTTGATTTCGTTGAGTTGACTTAATAATGCTTCGAGAGTATCGCCTTTTTCAGCATCTTTGGGATTATCAAGATTAAGTTTGTCATATTCTTCTAAAATCTGCTGTTCTTCAATATCTATCTCATCGCGACGCTGAATTAAAGCTTTTCTGCGAATATCTCCTTGTGGGGTTGCTGGTATCGGTGAGGGGTCATTAATTGTATTTGAATCAAGCGCGAAAAAGTCAATCCCGCCGTAACGAAACGTATAATAACGATTTGGTAAACGGGTAAAATGTCCCGGTTCGTAACGCAAACAGCGTCCGCTATCGGTTTTTCCCGTGTAATGCTCGTCTAAGTGAGATTCTAATTTTTCTTGTTGATTAAACCGGGCTAAGTAATCAAGAAATGCTTTTGCATAAGCATCACCTTGTTCGGAACCAAACCAGCCAATTTCAAAATCGTGGTAGCGAAACATCCGACGTAACTTGAGGGTGGGACCGGTAATTGCTCGATATTTCAGAGGTACATCATAATAATCGTGATTTCCCAAAGTTGTCAGAATCGGAGTATCAAAGACCATATTGTCATAAGTAATATTTTGGGGATTTTCACCACCTTTGATAAACTCACGATAGGGTTTGATAAAATTTGATGGGTAATATTCGCGAGAACCCACAGTATAAATTACATCGCCAGTATGTAAGACAAAACGACATTCAGGACGATGTTGCAGCATTAATTTAGCAACTTCTCGCTGGGGATGATGTTCATATTGGCAAGTAGTACCACTGTCACCGATAACCATAAAAGAGAATTCTTCGCTATCCTCCTGACCGTCATCGAGAACCATACTAGTTTGGTCAATTCCCCGTTGCACAATACTTTGATGCTGCCATTGTACCCGTTGCTTCATTTTCTCGATTTTTACGGGAATTGCCGGATCAAATATCAAATCCATCGCTTATTACTCCGGGTAACGAACGCATACTGATTGTAACTAATAAACAGTCAAAGGGAATAGGGAACAGGGAATAAGGAGTGTAGAGACGTAGCAGTGCTACGTCTTTTTGCAGTGCTACGTCTTTACATTGCAGT
>CAKZYM010000597.1 GCA_937884685.1 uncultured Calothrix sp. | reverse complement strand
AAAAGCTCTGAAAGTCTTGTCTGACAGGACTTATAATTTTATTCAGCAAGCCCTACCTATACTTTGTAGTAAACATGAAACTGATTTAGAGATGTAGCAATGCTACGTCTCTTTCAATGTGAAATCACGTTTTCATATTTTTATTCACCAACACCAAATTTTAAGTAAAAAATAAAAATAATTAAAACGACTGGGGACAAACCATGCACCAACAAATATTGTAATAATCGCGTAAGTCCTAAATTTTAAAAATTATTGGAAAATAATAGGTAATTTCAGACTTTTGAATAGATAAACAATGAAGAAGATGGTTAGCCACTGCGTTGCGGTGAGACTAGTTGGGGGTGTCGGTTTCCGTCCCCCAAACTAGCGTTCGCGGAGCGTCTCTGAAAGAGATACCCGAAGGGTAGCGCAACCCGAAGGGAATAGAAATTTTAACTATTTCCCAACTCCTAACATTTAATTCCTAACTATTAATTCACTCATCTTTTTGTACTCGTCTTCTTACCGAGTCAGCATGGGATGGTAATCCTTCGGAAGTAGCTAGTACGTCTATTGCACCAGCGACTTTATCCAATGCTGTTGGTGAATAGTGAATAATGCTAGAGTGCTTCAAGAAAGTTTCAACACCTAATGCTGAAGCATATCTAGCTGCACCGGAAGTTGGTAAAGTGTGATTTGGCCCGGCGAGGTAATCCCCTACAGCTTCGGGTGTAGAATGACCTAAAAATATTGCTCCAGCATGGCGAATTGAAGGTAATAATTTCCAGGGGTCAGACACCTCCAACTCCAAATGTTCGGGAGCAAATTCGTTAGAGAATCGGGCTGCAACTTCTAAAGACTCTACTATTACTACTAAACCGTAATGGGCTATGGCTTTTTCTGTATTTAATCGCCTTGGATGGTCAACCAATTGTCTTTCTAAGGCAACTTGTACATCTTTTGCTAAACCAGCATCAGTAGTTAGTAATATCGCAGCTGCCATTGGGTCGTGTTCGGCTTGGGCTAATAGGTCTGCTGCCACATGTATGGGATTTGCTGTTTGATCAGCAATAATTAATATTTCGCTCGGACCTGCTAGCGAATCAATCCCAACCGTTCCATACACTAATTTTTTCGCCAAAGTCACATAGATGTTTCCCGGTCCAGTGATAACGTTGACTTTGGGTATAGTTTGAGTACCGTAAGCTAAAGCGCCAATTGCTTGCGCTCCTCCTACGCGATAAATTTCGTCGATTCCAGCTTCTCTTGCAGCTACTAATACCGCTGGGCTGATTCTTTTTTCCGCTCCTGGTGGTGTTACCATTACCCTACGTGCAACTCCGGCCACTTTGGCTGGAATGGCATTCATTAATACAGTGCTTGGATATGATGCTCTACCGCCGGGTACGTATAAGCCGGCAGTATCTACAGGAGTATATCTTTTGCCCAAGACTACTTCATCATCTTCAAAGCTGACCCAATTTTTAGGAACTCGCTGTCGATGGAATTTTTCTATTTTGGAACAAGCCAATCTAATTCCTTTCAACAAATCCTTAGAGATATTTTTATAAGCTTCATCAAATTCCGAATCAGTAACTCGTAATTCTTCAGCGTTGAGGATTTGATTATCAAATTCGGCAGTGTAATGTAATACCGCTTTATCACCTTGGCGCTTCACCGCTTGCAGTACTTCCCGCACCGTTGCTTCTTTGTGAAGCACCTGCTCGTCGTTAGTGCGTTCGCAGATACGTTGCAATTCTGCTGTAACGTCTGCCTGCTGATTAATTATTCGCAGCATGGAGTAAGGACAATGCTTTCCTAGAGACAATTAGGGGGTTTGAGGGATGGGAGTATTGCCCTTTGCCGTGCCTAGATGCAGGCAAAGTATGCACTTCTCTCTCCTCTAGCTTAACCTGTGTTTTTTTAATATTCCCACAGTTGATTGTGAGACGAAAAATAATTTAATTACTTACCAACATTATGGTCTTAGTTTTACTTAAGCTCGGACAGAATTAGTTAATAGAAAGCTTTATTAAATCTTAAGAGACGCAATTCATTTATTATAACTGCTTCTTTGGATTTCACTCTCGCTTTGGCTTGCTGCCAGTGATGGGGTCGACCGTGAATATACACGAATGTTACCCTCCTTTCTTCAAACTTTGTATGGACTAAGTATAATTTTTGTTTATCTTCTGATTTACTGGCTATTAATGGTACAGACACGATATAGCCTTAAACCTCTACATTTACTTTGCAGGAACTATATTGATTAATAGCTTTTGCTCATGACTAAACATATAGGCGGCATAGATTGAATTACTTTGTATATATGGTATTTAATTCTAACGCATTTCGAGCTTGGAGCGCACTTTTTACGATTTT
>CAKZYM010000596.1 GCA_937884685.1 uncultured Calothrix sp. | reverse complement strand
AAGGCTTTACCAACTTGATTCGCAATCAGTTTTACGTTGTCTTCGTGGGGTGGATGGTAGTAAATTTCGATGGGAACTCGATAATGCGTATACCAAAGATGTCCGGTTAATAAATGTCCGTAACCATTCATCAAAGAATATTCAATATCGTTAGTAGCAGCAAAACGGTAGAGATTGTGATACAAACCCAGAGCATCTAGGGGAATTTTCGATAAAGAAATTAACACCACCAACCCCATACCAGCATATTTATGACGGGTAAGTACCTGAGTAAATATGGCTAGAATAGCTGTTAAGTAAAAATACGGTCCATGCTCTACAAACAGCATCTGAAAATACAAACCAAACTGAAAATAGTAGTAGCCATTAAGAACCTGATAACTTACCATTACTGCCATTGCTAACAGTAAATTAATTGTAATTATGGCGAAAAGCGCAGTTAGCTTCGATAACAGCAAAGTCGCGTTAGAGACAGGTGTAGCATCAACCACAGCTTGTAAACGAAGTTGGCGATCGCGCCAGACTAACTCGCCAGAATAAACTACAATAATTGCGAAAAGAATGTATTCAAGATAAATATTCGCTGAGTGAATTAAAATATCCGTACTAGGATTAGAGTAATTAAACGAACGAGTTCCCATCGCAGCCACAACTAAGCTAATTAACCCAAATCCGGTTAATAATATAAAAGCCTTTCCTCTCAAAACAGAATTAATTTCAAACCACGTCCGATGTATCCATTGTTGAAATAATATTTGCGGTGTTTCTTCTCTTGAGGAATATCTCGAATTTGAAAAATTACTCGTAGTAGAAGCATCTTGCTCCCTAATTCTCCCCCTGCTTCCTCCGCTTCCTCCGCTTCCCCTGCTTCCCCTGCTCCCTCCACGAGATTCCATTATCTTCATTGAATAGCTACGGTAACTCCAAAACCAACCAGCTAAAGCAATAAAAACCCATAAAATCCGATTCCAAATTAACGTTCCGCCTAAATTCGGCATCAAAGTATTATGTTGAAATACCGTCCAAGTCAAAGTATTTTCTTCAAAAGCATAAAAACCAAATGGGTCTAACATTGCCCAAATGCGGTATAGCTCAAAGTCAATAACATCAACCCCCACCAATAATAGGGAGACTAAATAAAGCATAACTAGAACAATTGCACCCGCATAGGTAATAATAATACTGCGAGTTTTTGAGGCTAAACCGAAAGCAATTGCTGAAACCAAAAACAAATTTGGCAATACAAATAATATATAGCTAGCTGCGTATGCTTCCGGACGAAAAGCACCTAATGCAAAAGGATTTAATCCCGGCATCAAAGTACCTAAAATCATTCCCGGAACATAGCTAGAAAATGCTAATAGAGTGACTACAAAAGCGGCTAAAAAACGAGTAGTTAAATAGTTACTTTTACGAATCGGAGTAGAGAGAATTAACGACTCCATACGATTATTTGTATCCCGAACAAAAGTTTCAGCAACAAAAGCAGAAGCTGCTAAAATTCCAAAAATTGTATACCAAATAGTAACTTGAAAAATTTGAGAAGGACTATTTACAAAAAAGAAAGCGTTACCTTCTCCTGCTTTGGATACAATATCGGTAAATCCAATAGCGAAAAATAGAATTGCAATAAACCAAAATGTCGGACGACGCAGGTGATAGAAAGTTTCAAAACGTAGGATTGGGGAAAAACTTTTCATTTCAATTAACAATTAACAATTATCAATTATCAGTTAACTAGGTAATATAGATTATCTCTCTTTAATTCTTTCCTCTGCCCTATCTGTGGTTTTTCAATTATTAATTTATTGAGATAACAGACTAATTTAAAATCAATGAATATTAGGATTATATATTTTTACTCCTATGTTAATAATTATAGGTAAACAAATAATTTATCTTAAATAAATCAACATTTGAATAATTATTAAACCGCAGAGAGCGCAGAGGACACAGAGGAAGAGAAAGCAGAGATAATATCAATACGCTTCTTAAACTATTCTCTTTTCAAACAGTAATAAATTCTTGTGGCTTTTCTAATAAAGCAGTGAAGTAAACATCATTCAAATCTGGTTCTACAGGATGAAAATCACTATCGGGTTGAGAATCACTCAAAACTCTAACCCACCTTTCTCCCCGTGACATTCGAGAAGTGATAATTGTCCATTCAGAATCACTTTTATCTTGATTTGATTGAATAACTTTAGTCCAAATTCTACCACTCAAAGCATTAACTAACGCTTGCGGACTACCGCTACGAATAATTTCACCACGATTCATAATTGCCATATTCGGACAGAGTTCGGCTACATCTTCCACAATATGAGTAGAAAGAAGTAAAACTCTGTCTTGACTGATTTCTGAAAGCAAATTTTGAAAACGAATTCGCTCTGCTGGATCTAAACCTGCTGTAGGTTCATCCACAATTACTAGCTTCGGAGAACCTAACAAAGCTTGAGCAATACCGAAACGCTGTCTCATCCCACCAGAAAAGGTTCCTAGTTTCTGTTTGCGCTTTTCGTATAAATTAACTAGCTGTAGCTGTCGTCCAACTACTTCTTTTCTTTCTCGACGATTTATAAATCCCTTAAATACAGCTAATTGATTCAATAAATCTTCTGCCGAAACCGTAGGATAAACACCGAAGTCTTGAGGTAAATAACCTAACAGACTACGATCAGTTTGAGGATTTTTGAGAACATCTAAACCATCAAGCATTATCGAACCAGAATCCGCATCTTGTAAGGTGGCTAAAGTACGCATTAAACTTGATTTACCTGCACCATTGGGACCGAGCAAACCAAAAATCCCGCAGTCTATTTCTAAAGATATATCTCGAAGCGCTTGAATACCGTTTGCATAGGTCTTGTTTAATTTCTGAATGACGAGCATTAATTTTTATCTCCAGAATGCTGTTAATTAATTAGAATTATCAATAATTTCAATAATTTCAATGATTGCGATTCAGCTTCAAATTTGATTTAGAAACACTCATAATAGTATTTGTCTGAGAATGATTCATTGATTCAAAATCCAAACAGCTATTAGCATCTTTGGTTAGTGCTTTATAAGGATTAACAGTACATTTAAGTTCTTCGTAGCCAGTGTAATAAATACAGCGATAGCACTTATTTGAATTAATATGCTGCCTACTTACTATCTGATATCGAACAGCCATAAAAAATGCTCGTAAAAACCAAAACAGCAAGATAAACAAAGCTATCGGACATAGAGCAATTCCTATGATTAAGAATACATCGGTGCAAGAAAAATCAGAGCTAATGTACATTTAATTTATATTTAATTTACATTTTATTTCAATATTTTAGATAGTTGATTTTTAACTCGAATCCTTGCCATTTGTATATTTACAGCACTTACTAACTAATAATCGCTATATTCTCCCTACTCCCACTCCCTTATAGCAATATATCCTGTACCTCATTGAAATCCCCTGTATATAATATCAACCTATGTTTTTACTACAGATGTAGATGTAATAATCCAAATCTGTAGTTAGTATCATTTCAACCTCAATCTTTACGAACCAACCATTTTGCTAATAACGCATCTAAAGAAAAAATGCCAGCACCATTTGTTAAAAAGAATAAATAACACAAAGCATAAAGGGAAGCTGTTTCTAGAGGAGCTATTGTTAAGCCATCACCTTTAAGATGAAAATAAATGGCAACTAACATTGTCAGAAATAAAGACAAAGCACTTAATCTAGTTAATAAGCCAACAGATAATAACACCGCACCCACTATTTCAATATATGCAGCACAGTAGGTAAAAAATACAGGATAAGGTAAACCAATAAAGCTTACAACATTGTCTGCAAATCCTTGTACATCCCCTAGCTTATCTAAACCGTTATGAATCATTAATAAACCAGCTAGCATCCTGACTAATAGCCAAACGCTTTGGAAACCGAGATTATCTACTGGAGTCGATTGAAAAATTGCTGAAAATAAAGAATTGTTTGTATTAGTGGTGGTCATGACTCAAAAATATTTGACTATTACAGATACCATCATCATGCTGCCATAGTATTGCTAATTATTCACAATAAGCAGAAATTCATTCAAGCTTTTGATAACTTCTATTATTTCATTTAGGATACAGTATTTAAGACGAATTCCAAGTATAATTTAATTCAATGTCATAATTAACAACTTTTAATTCATATTTTAGCCAAACATTGTCTTAAAAGGTTAGGCTAAAACTCAAAGGTTAAAGGTTTCAATTAAATATTTCCTGTTCCCTATTTTTCCTTTTTCTTACTCTTTAGGTTTGTTAAAAGGAGATATATTCTTAATATTCTCAATCACTGCTAGCCTTAAAAAGATGCGAACAAATCCTGTAAACGATTGCCGTTATTGTAGCGTTGTTTCCAAAGCTAATGGAGAAGACCCGATTGGTACAGCAGATTATTATCACCATTGGTTTGTGTTTGAAGTACCCCGTCCTTGGGGTGAAAAGCTTTGGCATTATCCTCCGTTAGAGCATTTAATGAAGCTATCTACCAAATTGATTTTACAGAAAGGGATAATAATCAAAGTTGTGATGATTGCTCCCGATAAAGAATATTCTGATTCAGGACAAAATCGCCTGATTCATTATTATCGCCCTAAAGATATGTTTGCGGAGTTTGAAAAACAGGAATATCTTTTACCTCAAATTGAACAAGTAATAAGTCTACTAGATACTATCTTGTTTTCACCCAAACAGTTATATAAATTTAATAATTATTATCAACAAACAAAACATATTCGAGATATCATCGTTTGTACCCATACTCAAGTCGATTTAGCCTGCGGTCGTTTCGGTACTCCCATCTATCGAAAACTGCGTCAAGACTATGGAACCAAGACTGATAGTATAAGAGTATGGCAATCTTCTCACTTTGGCGGTCATCAATTCGCTCCCACCTTAATAGATTTACCAACAGGTCGTCTTTGGGGACATTTGGAGGATGACACCCTCAAACCTTTGATTGATAGAAAAGGAAATTTACAGGAATTACGTCCATATTATCGGGGTTGGACTGGTTGGGAGAAATGGTTACAAATTGCTGAAGGTGAAATTTGGTTGCACGAAAGTTGGGAATGGTTGAATTATCATAAACAAGGCACGATTGTAGATGTAGGTGGAATCGGGATAAAAAAAATTCTCTTCGAGATATTGAAATTAATTCCTGGTAAAAGAGCGAGGATTATTTGCGATCGCCTTTGTAAAAAAGCAAATTGGGTAAAGGTTCGCATCAAATTCGCATCCCCGGATGGTAGGGTATCGGGAGAATATACAGCCAAAGTTGAAGAAAATGGTGAAGTTATCAGCGCTCTTGATTCAGCACCATCGAACCATGAAGAGTTGCAATTAAAGCCTGTTAAACAATATCGGGTAACTAGTTTGAAGAGAACAGTTAATAGTTAAAAAACTTTGCTTCTCATGCTCTGGTACTCTTGTTACAAGATTCTACCTTGTAATGCATATCAGAAGGCTCAGCTTAGCAGATTCTATCAGAAGCAAAGCCTCTACGAAAAGGTTTCCCAGTCAGAGACTAGGAACCAGTTATTCCCTATTCCCCCTTAGCAACAGAACCATCTGGCAATATAAATAACGAAACTCGACCAATCCAAACCTGTTTACTATCGCAAAAGTTCATCACATCTTTGATTTTAACCGGCATTACTCCATTGGGAGGAAATGCCCATAATTCCCCGTTTCGATAAAAAGGTTCGGTGTAACCGTTTTGTTGACACCATTGCTGACATAAATCTTTGATAGCTGTTGCTAAATCTGGATATCTCGAATTTGAACTACTGCTGGGATTATCAATCATCTTCAATATTGTAGAGTGCGCTAGAACTACCTTCGTACCGCACCAAAACCTTAAACAATTATGCCAGGAGCAACAATTAAACTACCAGCAATTTAAATGTATCGGACTTCTAAAAAGCACAAACACTTGTCTACAAAAGCGTCTGAACTTCTCCTGACAAAAAGAAATAGGTTGATTAACTCCTTCAAATTCCCAATTTCCGATTGTAGAAAATTGCCACTGTTCACCTTTGTGATTATATCCCGAAGCTTGAATTCCAACAATTCGGCAATTAGGCGCTAAAAGTGCTTCAGAAAAACGAATCTGTATCAAAATACATCGACTGTGAAAACCGGAGTGCTGTCCCCCGAAAGAAAAGCTGATGTCTATAGAATCTGGGTCAGCCATATTCTGAGTAGCACTGTCGCTTGACCAAGGATTGAAATCTGCAACGGCTTGATTAAACTCTGTTCTGAATATAACTTCTAAGCTAGCAATTTTACTTATCAGTTCGATAGATTTAGCTTGTTTAGCAGCGTTCATAGAAAATTCTCTTAAACTTTTCTAAATATAATTAAATATTTTTATCAATAAAATAGATATTTTTTTGTGTATTAGGAGTCAATATTCTTAAATTAGAGTGCAGCATTGTAGCCTTGAATTCATTTATTCACAGATTTATAAGCAAAGTATAACTCGCAGCTAACACAGTATCTAGAAAGCTTTTCAGACGATAACACCACTGTAAAGACTGTTAACAGATACTATATTAGCACTGACATCCTAAAAACTGTCATTTCATAGATTAGCAGCAAATGCTTATTAAATTCCTTATTTGACAAAAAATATTTATTGAGATTTAATATCAACAAGTGCCTTTCACTGTTTCTCAAGTAGACGGCAGCTGATAGCGTTCCTATTCCTCTCTCTATCAAGGTGCTTTGATTTTCATGCAAATGCAACTAAACCAAAATTTGGTCTACTTGAGAGTGGTGTTGGTAAAGTAGTAGACACTACACCCAGTTTTTTTCAGAACTGGGTTTTTTCAATAGTAATCATTTTTAAAAGTATGATTAGTCCCCCAACCGCTCCGTTAAACTTACCCAAAACTGCCCAAGTCTAGACATAACTGGACATAGTTAGTTTTGGTGTTAACTTCCTGCTTCAATGTGGCTTTAATCTGACGATTAAAGGGTTTGTCCACTCCACAAGCAATCCCGGTAGAGCTTACCGTTTGATCCGAACGAATCGGAATATAAATTCCTTCAAACCATCGTTCTATATTTTTACTCGCATTCAAGTCTCTGTCTTCAGTGTGACCGCATTCGGGACATATAAAAATACGCTCTTTTAATGGCATCTTGTGACGATGATTTCCACAGTTAGAACATATTTGTGAACTAGGAAACATTCTTTCAACTAATATTAGTTTACTGGAAAACTTCTCAGTCTTATATTCTAATTGACGCTTAAAGTCATGCATCCCACAGTCAGCAATTGCACCTGCTAATCTATGGTTTCTAAGAAATGCCTTAATTGATAAATCTTCTATCTTAATTATGCTGTGGTTTTTAGCAAGATAAGTAGTCAATTTATGAATAGCATCTTTGCGAATATTGGCTATGTGAGCGTGCAGTTTAGCAAGTCTAGAAACTGCTTTTTTACGATTATTAGAGCATAGTTTTTTCTTACTTAAACGACGCTGTAGATGTTTTAACCGCTTACTCATACGGCGATAAGCTTTGGGATTCTTAAAAACTTTACCGTTTGAACAGACAGCTAGTTCTTTTATTCCAATATCAACACCAATAGACGGTCTATCTGCTTCAACTATCGGTTTTTCAACTTCATATTTAATCGCAATAAACCATTTATCAGCGGTACGAGAAATCACACAATTATGTGTTGCTTTAACTGGTAATTCTTCTGTTAATCTTACCCAACCAATTGAAGGTAACTTAATACGTTTACCATCACTTTTAATCTTTGGCTTAGTCTTGGAACCAGATTCGAGGTAAAAACTATCGAATTTTCCTTTTTTCTTGAATCTTGGTTGTTGAGCTAACTTTTTAAAAAACCTATCCCAAGCTGTACGCAAATCTTTTATTGCTTTTTGTGGAACGTTTTTATTGGTTTGGTAATACCAAGGGTTAACTGTCTTTACTTCAGCTACTAACCTTTTATGTAAGTCGATAGAACTTGGTAATTTTATTGATTTATCAGTTGAGCGTAATTGTAATGTATCTTTAAAGATGGCATTTGCCCAGTTGTAAGCATGACGTGCGATACCGGATGCTTTTTTAAAAGCACTAATCTGCTTGTTGTTTGGAATTAATTCAACTTTGATACTTAAAAGCAATGTTAGCTATACGATGCCGCAATATGATACATCGCTTAGTTTACTGAGCAAAAGTTACCAAGGCAATCCTATATATACAAAAATTTACTGTAACTATGGTGCGGCGTTAAATTATATATCTGGACAATATGGGCATATATTTCCAGATATGGGTAGAAATTAAATAACAGATACTATCCCTTGAGCTTATTCCCTAGATTAGTTGCGTAGATTAAAATAAAACTAGTAGGTGAAGTAACAAGATATTAAGACGAGCGTACTAATTTAAATACAAGTAATATGGGATTCTTCGACTCCGACATAGTTCAGCAAGAAGCGAAAAAGC
>CAKZYM010000595.1 GCA_937884685.1 uncultured Calothrix sp. | reverse complement strand
CCATCCTGTTCCTTAACTCTTAGGTAGGAACCGTTTATTGAGTAATACCAAAATAATCTACAACTGCCTTTATAACTATTTTCAAGAGGGATACGAAATTCTCTATGTTCTCCATCCCCTACATATATGATTTCTTCTTTTTCCACGAGTCTACCTTCTAGAGCAGAAAGCCGCTTATCCTGCTCTTTATTGATAGATTCTGTTTGTGAAATTCTCTCTTCTACAGTATTTATCCGTTCTTTTTGTGACTCTAATTCTTTAGAAACACCATCAACTTTTTTCTTAACCTGAGATAAATTATCCTCAATATCTTTAGTTTTTCTGTTTAATTCGGATTCAACTTGATTAATTTTATTATTTAATTCAGATTCGACTCGGCTAACTTTATTGTTTAATTCAGATTCAACTTGATTAACTTTATTATTTAATTCAGATTCAACTTGATTAATTTTATTATTTAATTCAGATTCGACTCGATTAACTTTATTATTTAATTCAGACTCAACTCGATTAACTTTATCGTTTAATTCAGATTTTAATTTGTTTGCTAGATCCGCAATTGCTTTTTCGGAAGCTACTTCTGAATCCGAAGCTTGTCCGTCAAGTCTGATAATATTTACAGGTTCGATGGGAGGAACTTCAATATTATTGCTAGCAGCATTATAAGAAAGGTCATCCCAAGTCACCTTCTTACCAAAAGGTATATCCTTCTTAACATAAGCAATACCACCAGGTTCTACCTTCTTACCATCTACCTCACTATCAATAAGGAAGACAATCTGCCTTCCTTCAAACAGTGGAGATTCATCCCATGAGAAAGGTAATTCGCCGCTTTCAACAAATATTGGTTTGAGTCTTGTAGCTTCATCTTTTATATCAATATCGTAAGCGAAGTAGTAACGCTGCTCGTTAATTTTGCGGAAGAGCATTTTTCTACCTTGCTCATCCTCATCTGTTGCGAATGCTCCATCAGGCATTTCTGCAAATTTTTGAGAATCATCGCGGGCTACAAACTGAAAATCCCAATGCTCTAGCTTAGCTCCTAAAATAGAGCGCAAGTGCTGCGATTGTATTTCTGGATAATTATCAATGTTTTCTTCAGAGATTTCGTTGTTCTTATTATAATTAGATGACTGTGGTGACATATGTTGTAAATTTATTAAAATACTAATTTCTACCTTTCATCTTGTTCTAACATTTATAATCGTTAATTCTAAAGGTAGGAATATACGGAATATTTTCTCAGGAAATACCGATGCATACTGCATGGGAGTCGGTATTTGTACTTCTGGAGGGTTAAAATCTACTGTTTGGAGCGAACAACCACAGGAACCGTTAAAATAGACTATAAGTAAGTACACAAAAATATTTACCGTCATTGCGAGCAATGCGAACGTTCCATTCGCAATCACATTGTGTAATTAATTATGTTTAACTACTTATCCTCGCTACATCTCATTACCAATTAGCAAACTATTACTACCAAAATTTTTATAAAAAAAACATAATCGGACTCCACAGTTGGAATCCGAACTACCACTCTATAGTCGTTTTTGCTAATATTACAGGATTTCCTCTGTGGCGAACTTAGCGATACTCAAAAGATAATTAAGAGCAGGCTTCCACTCCTTAACAGTCGCTTCAACCTGCTCTTAAATCTAAAACTAAAAATCTAGGATAAAATCCCATATCTTTAGGGTATTCTATTACTGCTCGTCTTTAGGAGGTAATTTCCCACCAGCAACAGCTTCTAATTCTCGGTTAGATAGTTCTTGATACTCAAGCTTTACTGTTTCGTTGTTTTCTAATTTCTTTGCTGTTTTTGTTACTGCTTTGTTATTTTTCATTGTTTTAAACCACTTTATATTTAAAAAAATTAGACTTATCTATTTGGAATCAAATTGTCCTTTAATTTCTATATCTTGCTAACAAAATTTAGGTAATAAGAAATTCAATTCAAGTTAAGTCATTACACATTATTCTATGCAAAAAGGAAAGAAAGGGTAATCGCTAAAATTACTTAATTTTTGGAAATTGATTGGAGTTTGGATTTGAGGAAATTCAGGATTTATACGCTGGGTGATTGACATAGAATAATCGTAAATTGACTTATGGGAAATTCAGTTGTTTATAATAACTTTGTTGAGTAACAGCAGAATTCGGTATATCTGGCTATTTATAGGAGCGAATTATCCCAAATACGCTTATAGTTGCAAGAGAAACTATAATATCAAACTGCTTGTCCTTTTCTTCTTTCAGGTCAAGGGATTTGTAGATTTTTTATAAATTAAAGAGAATTATTTTACTTAAATAGTTGTTATGGGAAATAGTACTGAAAAGAGTAAATTTACAAATCTTTGGATAAAATCTGTTTCAGCTATAGCAATTTGTTATTTAATCTTTAGCTTGTCTAGTCCAATATTCCTGAAGACAGAAAAACAGCCAAGAAAGATAGAAACTTCCGATATTGTTCTTGTGACTCTAATCTTAATTTTCAATTCTGGATTAATTGATAGACTGGAGGATTTTAGTATTTCTGATGGTAAATTTAATGCTAAATTTAAGCAACTAGAAGAACAGGTTTCAATTCAGGATAAAAAGATTGAAGAACAACAAAAAGAGATTGTTAATCAAGGGGAAAATATTCACCATTTAGAAGAAATAATTAAAGCTTATAACTCTAGAGAAGATATTAATCGTGAAAACCCACATCTAGAAAATAAGGAATTAGCGCTCGTAGGATTAAAAGTACGTCATGGTGACATTATTGATGCTATTACTCCTATTTACGCCATAATTCAAACCACCCCCGATTTAAGACTCGGCAAAGAAGTTAAAGGTAAACACTATGGAGGTTTTGGAGGGGATGAGGCAACTCTTGAACGAAACGGCTACATTGTGACAGGAGTCAATATTTACAAAGCTGATTATTTTGGTCGAGAAGAGGTTGTACATATACAGTTAATTTGGAATAAATTGACTCAACAAGGAATAGAAACTGAACCAATTCTTTCCAAGAAGTTAGGCACAGGGGAATATGCTAAGAATATTTGGTTAGCAGAAGAAATCCGTGCGAAAACTGGCTATTACATTTGCAATTTTAATTGTAAGACAAGTGACCACACTTCAGGTGAGACCTTTTTACACGATTTTAAGATAGAAACCAAAGAATTATTAATTCCCGTAAGTGTTTAGAAACTTGTGGCTAGCTTTTTTAATTTAATTATTTCTCTACAACCACATCTTCCGGTAGTAGTGCCAACAGTAAACCAAGCTTATAAAAAATATACCAATGAAAATTTTATTCAACTTGAAGATGCAGCTTAAGCTGTTTATGCTACATCTTATTAAAAAATTATTTAGACAAATTAATTTTGCAGACCTAGTAAAGTTAATGGATGCGAAGTTAATAGCTCGTTTTTCCAAAGTTGGTAATAATTCTTTCTTCGATAATCGACAATTTGCTTGGGTTGAAGATTTAGAGCTAAATTGGGAAAAAATTCGTCAAGAACTTGACCAAGTTCTTGAGTATAAGGATAAATTACCTAATTTTCAAGATATTTCGGTCGAGCAATATAGCATAACCAAAGACAATTTATGGAAAACATATTTTTTATACGGCTATGGTGTTAAGGTTGAAAATAACTGTAAGATGTGTCCTGAAACCACACGTTTAATAGAGAAAATTCCTGGCATGAAAACGGCATTTTTTTCTATTCTTTATCCTCACAAGCATATTCCAAAACATCGAGGATATTACAAAGGAGTTCTGCGATATCATCTGGGATTAGTTGTTCCTCAACAAAAGAAAGATTGCTGGATTAGTGTTAACAATGATGTTAGATACTGGGAGGAAGGAAAAAGTTTGATATTCGATGACACTTATCTTCACGAAGTTGAAAACAATACAGATGAGATTCGTGTTGTTTTATTTTTAGATTTTGTTCGACCTATGTATTTTCCTTTCTCGATTTTAAATACACTAATTCTTAAACTTTTAACTTTTTCTCCTTTTATTCAAAATGCCAAGAAAAATCAAGAAAAATGGGAAAATCGTATAAAAAAGGAAAAAAGAGAAATCGCTGAAATTATTTAGTTTTTGTTAATGGGTTGGAGTTTAAATTTAAGTAAATTCGGGGGATATACACTAGGTGATTGATATAGAATAATTGTAAATTGACTTATGGGAAATTCAGTTGTTTACAATCACTTTTTACTTGGTTATTGTCCTGCTTCAGCAACTACCCACAGCAAATTATCCTCTGTGCGTATTTATAGAGAGACATCACAAGATGTGTCCACTTCGTTAATACCTCTGGAATCTGCCTTTGGATCGCAACCTACGATCATAATTCTTTGTCCCATCTCAGC
>CAKZYM010000594.1 GCA_937884685.1 uncultured Calothrix sp. | reverse complement strand
AGTAGCGAGTAGCGAGTAGCAAGTAGAGTTTAAGGGTCAACTTAACTTATGCTTATTTTCCATCGGCTCGCGATTCTCAAATTTCAGAAGCAAAATAATTATTTACTACGACTAAAAAAGTAGGATGAAATACATTTACTTTTTTTAATTAAAAGTATTTTTTTGAATAGTTTTTTGAATATTTTTTTCAGCTAAATTAGATATTTACCTTACGCTTGTAAAATTATTTTTTGTATAGTAAAAAACATTTTTATAAATCATATTTTAAGTTTTTCTTAAATAATTATTATCTCTTATAAATTAGTCATAGACTGCAATAATCTGCTTTTTGTTTTTATCAAAATCAGACTATATACTTAAGTATTAGTACTTAAAAAATCTGTAAATGTATTTCTAGTTGGTTGCTGACTCTATAGAGTAATACGTATAGATATAAGCAAATATCAGTCAAGTATATGTTTCGAGTAAATATGCTTAGGATTTATATTTAAGTAAAAACTCAACAAGAGGGAATTTGACTATACTATTTCTACAAGTGGTATAACTTACCTAGGTAGAAAACAATTTCAAGTTATTTGGGTTTGGCATCTAATTACTTTCAACAAAAATGTACAGAAAGTATAATTGTCAGCAATTTAATATCTATAGTCATTCCAATTCATTGACAAGAATGCGAGCTTTCCTGCTTGCACTAAATACCACCTATTTTCTGTTTGGAATGGCTGTAAATAATGACTCGGACTTTAAATGCTAGGAGTTCGCCTGCATTGATTGTTCACAGTCTGAGATACTGTATCCGGAGTTTGATATTGTACCTTTATTGTGCATCAGCAATACAAATTTTTAATTCAGTATTATTTTCGGTCAAATGTCATAAGGGTGAAAAGTCAATGAAACTTATGCTGGTATGTACCTCCGGAGGTCATTTCTCAACTATGAGGAGGTTGGAGTCATTTTGGTCTAACCACGAACGCATATGGGTGACTGACTGGAAAAAAGATACAAAATTATTAGAAAACCAAGAAAAAGTTCATTGGCTGCCTTATCAGGCACCTAGAGATGTATGGGCACTGTGGCGTAATATTCCCCAGGTGTTTAAAATAGTTTACTTAGAACAGCCGGATGTAGTAATTTCTACGGGAGCAAGTATCGCTATTGGTTTTGCTCTAGCAGCAAAATCACTGGGAAAACGGTTTGTTTATGTAGAAAGTATTTCTCGCTCTGAGGAGCTGAGTGTATCCGGAAGGCTGGTTTATCCATTAAGCGACGAATTTTATGTACAGTGGCCAAATTTATGTCATAAGTATCCCAAAGCAATTTTTAAAGGTTACGCTTAAAGATTTTTTTAGATTATCTGTTTGGGGGAAGGTCAAACGATTTTGGATTTTGGATTTTGGATTTTGGATTTACGATTGTCTCCCTAAATTTATTTATGGGCTTGGGGGATATCGGGATTAACGCTCTAAGTCTCAGCTGACTGGTGAACGCAGCTTGTCCGCCCTTGACAGCAAGATTTTTCCATAGTTGAAACGTTCTTGTTTGAAACAATTTATAATCCAAAATCCAAAACTTTGAGAGCAATTTATATTTGATAAACAATGATTACTGTAACTTTAGGAACGATTCCTTTTACTTTTGATAGAGCTATCGATTGGCTCGACAGTCTTTTGGAAGCTGGGGTGATTTCAGAAAGTGTTTTTGTGCAGCATGGAACTACTGATGTCTCGAAGCTGGCAAAATATCCTTTCGTCACCACCGAGCCGATAGTTGAGACCAGTTTTTTAATGAAAACAGTCCGCTCGTCTCGCTTGATTTTATCCCATGCAGGTCAAGGTTTAACGAGAGGATTGGCAGCCCAAGGAGCCTGTTTTGTTCTAATGCCGCGTTTATCTTGTTACAACGAGCATATTGATGACCATCAATTATTGTTTGCTCAAGGAGTCGAAAAATTGGGAATACCTTACTGTACTAGTTTGGATAATCTAGAACTAGCAGTTAAATGTCCTCCACCAAGTTTTAAAGGACAGATTTTTGACGAACCTAAGCTAGCAGAGCATTTGATGCAGATATATCCTGTATAAACTAGATAATTCAGCGAAAAAGACAAAATTGTGGGTAAATAGATTATTACTTGAACAGAGAAAATAATTAGAGATTTGGAGCAATTGTCGATATGAATAGAATTGCCAAAATAGCAATACGACATTGGAAGCTGCTCTTGGCTTGGAATATTCTTATTCTAGGAATCACTGCTATTAATATCAAGGTGGCTCCTCGGGTTTGGAGCAGTCAAGCACAGTTGATATTACCTAATGTTACTAACGATAGTGACGCAGATTTAGGTAAATTAGGTAGCGTCCGAGATGGTGGTGTGGTTTTTTCTCAGCAGATTAACCCGTTAAATATCTTGTCTTCCGTAGCGATGAGCGACCGTGTGATTCAGGAAGTATGGCAAAATGACCCCGAAAAAGCAGATTTTTCTCGCTTGAGTAATTTTAAGAAACTGTTTGAAATTTCTCCCGAAAAAGAATCCACAGTTATATCAGTCTCCGTTGAAGGTTCTAGCCCCGAACTAGCCCAACAGCGTGCTAATGGTTTAATTAAAGCATTTCGCGACCGACTTCAGGAATTACGTAAAGATGAAGCACAACAGCGATCGCAATTTATGCAAGACGAAGTAAAGCAAGCTTATCAAAAATTGTTTAAAACACAAAAGAATTTAAGCGAATTTAAGCAAAAAACAAATTTAGTTAGCTCGGAAGAACAGACCAAAGAAATTGTTTCGACTATAAATGCTTTGGAGACGGAACAAGCTCAAACAATGGCTCAAGCTCAGGAATTTCAGTCTAAAGCAAAAATGCTATCGGCTCGGATTGAAATGAGTCCCTCGACGGCTATAAATTCCGTAAAACTTAAAGAAAACAAAGAATATCAGCTATTTAGAGATAAATTAAGTGAAGTTGAAGTTGCCCTAGTGGAAGCACGAGGTAAACTAACAAATAGTCATCCTCAAATACAAGAATTAGTTTACCAGCAAAGGGTTTTACGCAGCCAACTTAGACAATACCTAGCCAGCACAACTAGTGTCGCTGGGGTTCAGACATCAGTCGGTCAAAATACTGCTGCTTTAACCGAGCAAATGATTTTGGCAGAAAGCGAAGCTTTTGGGATGCTCAAAAAAGCCGAGCAATTGCAACCGACTATTGATAATTTGGTTAAAACCTTGAATAGTTTACCCCAAAAACAAGCTACTTTATTGGAGCTACAGCGGCAATATGATATTGCTGAAGGGGTTTATAACGGGGTCGTAGCACAAGCGGAACAAGCAAAACTCGGTTCTTTTAGCGCTTATCCCAGCGTTCAAGTATTAGACCAACCAATCATGGATACTAAACCCGTGGGTCCGAAGCTAAGATTGATGTTGCTCGGAGCATTGCTAGCTTGCGGTTTCGGTAGTGCAGCAATAATCTTGTTCTCGGAAAATCGCGACCCCTTACTCAGTCCCAAAGATATTGTTCAAACCAACATTCCCGTACTTGCCAATATTCCCTATATAAAGAATATAAATGGCAAATTAGAGCAAAAATTGGGAGGAGAAATCGAGTTTCAGCGTTTAGCTTCCGCAGTCAGCTTGATGCAGTTGAGTTCTGGAAGGTTGATGATTGCTAGTGCTACGACCTCAGAAGGTAAAACTACAGCGACTTTGGGGTTAGCGAATGCGTTAATAAATTTGGGTTTTAAAGTGTTAGTTGTTGACGGAGATTTTCGTAAAAGCGAACTTTCACAATCTTTGGGTTGTCAGCCACAAACAATATTGGATTCGCGATTTATACATAAGAAAATTCGTCCTAATTTAGATTTATTATCGGTTAATATTGCCGAAGATAAAATTTCTGAATTTGTTGCTCGTGGAGAATTTGAGCAACATTTGAATTTCGTACAAACTAATGACAATTATGATTATGTCTTGGTTGATAGTTCTCCGGTAACTTTGACCCCAGAAGCAGCATTGCTGGCAAAAGTAATAATAAATGTGTTGTTTGTAGTTCGTTCCACAACCAGTCATCGGAACTATTTTTGCGACAGTATCGAACAGTTAACCCGACACAAAGCAGAAATTGCTGGGTTAATAGTTAACGGTGTGGAAACAAGGGGACAAGCTTATATGTATGGACAAAATATTGCTCAGGGAGTAATAAGTAGTGAGTAGCAAGTAGCAAGTAGCAAGTAGCAAGTAGCAAGTAAGAGGTAATAAGTAAGAGGTAATAAGTAAGAAGTAATGAGTAATATAGCCTTTCCCAGTCTATTAAGCTATACCTTAAAACCTCACCTCGATAAAGCTGTGCTTTATCTCCCCTCTCCTTAATAAGG
>CAKZYM010000593.1 GCA_937884685.1 uncultured Calothrix sp. | reverse complement strand
CCTTCTGACTCAACTAAAAACCAGCCATGTTCAACTCCAGCAAAGCTAGTGGTTTCATAGTCTAGCGGAATATACTCACCAGGGCTTACACGCAATATTTTCTGGCTAAAGTTTTTAGGCTGTTTATGCAGTGCCGCAAATGGACTTGTTATTAACAAAGTACATTGATTTTCTTTTGCATCTTGCTCTTCATTGCCAAAACTTGTTGGTAACTCAAAAGCAGAAACTAATGGAGTAGCTAATAACAAACCTCCAAATATCATCATGATATGTAAAATGATTTTCTTCGGTTTAAGAAAAATCATTAACTCGGACATATTCTATCTCCTGATTAATAGGTTTTGAACGTAAAACTTGAAGCTTTAAATGATAACTTCAAGAATCACAAAATAAATATAAAACAGCTATTTTTCTAATCAAAGACTTTAGTGTATCTCCTGCACTATTAAATTTTTAACTATTTATAGACACGAAAAATCAACATTACTAACATATTTTAAATGTTAATAATGCTGATATTAATTAATAATAGATAAAACTAAACTAGTACCTGGATTTTAAATCTTGTAGAATTTTTAATAATATCTCCGAAGGTAAATATTCTAAATTGGCGGTAAGTACCCTAATGGTATCAAAATACAGAAGCGAAGCTTCATAATGTGCCTGTTTAGTTATTGGAATTTTCGCAAACTCAGACCCCTGCCCCCACTTATTTAGTGTATCGGTTTTTAATCTCAATACCTCCGATAGAAGGTTAATAGCCTGCTGTCTATACCCTCTATCATTTTCGATTTCACGGATTTGCATTTCGCTGAACTTATAATGCCCAAACTGATTGAAGTTTTCCAAGCCCTTGTAGCGTCGAACGAACTTTCTTGGATGCATTCCGCCTGATGTCGCAAAACAGATTTTACGAATTTTACTGCTAAGCTCCGAAACATTTGTTACCATCATTTTTCACCTGCAATATACAGTTTATGGTACTTTTATACTACAAAAGTATCTTAACTCTATTCCTTATTCACACTTACGAGTAAAATGTGTCTTAAATCATGCGTATTCATACAGACTTACAAAAAGTGTAAGACTCATGGTTAAGCTACCATAAAAATGTTGGTAAAACAACAATTTATTGTTTCCATAATATTTTTTGATGATTTAGCTGTGATGTAAGTTGGATTTATTGTTTATTTGATTTATTTTTGGAAAAATTTGACCATCTTCCTAAAACCATTAATTTTCTACTATTAATCAATATTTTATTAGGAAGATGCTAAGCTGGAGTCATCACTTTTGGCGCTTATTAGAATTAATCAGATTATCGATTCTAATTATGATATTACAAGTAAAAATAGCTAGAAATGCTTCTTTATAGTAATGGCGTTTAATAGACCGAACTGAACGCTTATTCTTCTCTTCTCCGTTTAATTTTTTTAAAGGAATATTCCTTTCTTCTAAAGCTTTATTCCTTTGTTTTACGATATTATTCGCCATGTCCTCATCGATAAAATATCGTAGTTGGTTCGGCTGCATAACATAGAGTAATAGAACATAAATGCACGCTATACATAAGGCGAGGAAAAATAGATTAAAGTAAAAAGCTAATTGCGTTTCGTCTGTCTTTGTTTTCAATTCAATTATTTTGCGAGCTAATTTATTTTTGTCTTTTTTTAGAGTATTTATGCTTTTTTCATTAGAAATCCTAGTTTTATCATATTTTTCCTTCCGTGTTTCTAAATTTTTCTCTCTCTTTTTATATTGTTGCTGCTTCTGTAGTAGCACAATAATATCCTGGTACTTCGTTTTCAATACTGCCTCTCGCAAAAAAAATCGAGATTTTTTTAAAAAAATTTGGGCTATTTTATAATACTTTTGTGATTGGGTAAAATGATTTGAAGATTTTTCATTATCTCCTTTAGACCTAGCTTGAAATGCTATTTTCTCTGTTGTTCTCTGTTTATCTTCGCTTTTTCCCTGATAAGCTTCACTTTGTGTCTGTCTTGATTCAAAATGTTTTTGAACTTCTCTATAGGCTATTTCTACATCTTGGTTTTCCTTTGCGATTTTTATTAAAATGTCTAAGATTCGCGAGTCATTTTCTAATGTGTATTTTTCTAATCCTGGTATTTCTTGTACTATTTTGATTACTTGAGCTAGTTCCTTTGCTATAGATTCCAATTCTTGTTTTTCATCTTGTGTTTTTTTATTTATTTCATTTGCCGTTAACTTAGCCCCTTCATCAACTTTTTCTAACTCTTTTTTAATTCCCTCTAGATTTTTTTTTATTTGTTGATTTTCATTTTTTATAGTATTAATCGCTTTTTGAACTTTTCCATACTCTAGCTTTTGATTGCTTAGTTTTAAAAAAGGCAAGCTTTGAGAATACACTTTGCTTCCAAATACCAGAGTAGAAGGTGCTACTATTGAAAGGCTCAAGCCTACAAATAATCGCTTTTGCCAAGGCTTTAAATTTTTCATTTCATTTAACTTCCATAAGTAAGTTTAATTACGTGTACCACCAAAGATAGGCTTGAGTTTTAACTGTTGTTGAGAGTAATAATCCATCCACTGCTTAGCAGCCTTTTGTCCTAAACCCGTAGCTTTGTAATATTTACGACGTGCGCCTCCAGTGCCATCTGTTACTTCTCCCCATCTCCAATCGATATAGCCTTTCCTAATCAAACGATTTAATGCTGGGTATAGCGAACTGAAACTCAAAGGAGTCGGTCTACCTTTATTAATTTGTTCCAGAATATCTAAACCATAGAGTTCTTTAGGTATAACTGTTATTACAACGTCAAATTCGATACCTTTAAGTTCCAGAGCATCTTTTTGGTCGTTTTTTTTCATACGGATTAATCAAAAAAATTTAAACAAAACGAGTACTAAGAGTCTTACGTTTTTCGTAATTTCCTGGTAAGAAAATATCATGAAAGCGTTGCTAAAACAATAATCCGTAGTCATCATCATTTTTTACTAATTTATACAGAACAAAAGAATATTTTCTGACAAATTTTTTAAGCTACTGCAATTTCTTCAGTTTGCCCAATAGCTTTTTACTGTTTTACTGTTCAATCACGATTGCTGAGAACAAGCAATTAGATATATGTTAGCTTGATAATTGCTTATTATAAGCATAGTAATAATATACTGATATAATACCTATACACTAAACAATGTAATTATTATTTCTCAGTATTACTGGTAGTAAAAGTAATCTACTATATTTCAAGAAAAAATCGATTTTAAATGCTAAAACAATTGATGTATTTACTTTTTGCTTGAGTAGAAGAGGTTTATTACACTAAGTAAATATCAATATTTCGTAAGCATAAATATACTTATACAGCTAAAAAAATAAGCTAACTTATAAAAATAATAGTAATAAATAATACTCTATAGCTAAATCAAAGAGTATATTGAATAAAGTTTTTCTAAAGAATTGGAAATAACTGCTAAAGAATTTTCATTAATAGAAAAAACCTATACATATTATTTGAAGTTATGGAATAGACCATCTAGGAAGGATAGTGCTTCAAGATAAACTTCATGATTTTAAAAGTAAGGTCACAGCAATATATTCCAAGCCAACTTATCCTTACTCCATAAACTTCATGGGTCTAAGCACTATCCCTCAACCATTTCCGTGCAGCTTCAATCTCTGATGCTTCAAAAGCTTTGATTTCTGCGGATAAAACACTACCCAACGCTTGTGCAATAGTTCTCATCCACTGAGCATAGGTTTACAACCGCCGCGTGAGTAAAATCGTTTACATGAGCAAAGCCAAGCTTAGCATCTTTCCATAGAACTATGGGGTCAATGCCAGTAAAGGAGCGAATTTCTTCTAAAATTCTTAGTTTCCCGTGCTTCTCAATATCAGCTTTTAGCTGGGTAATCACCTGGTCAAAATCCGCTTCGGTTATTTTTCCTTCAACGGTAATTTCTACGATGTTATTATCGGTATTATTTCTATACTCAATCATATTTGAAGACTCCCCTGGTGACAGTTGTGGTTGATACCACAAGTATGGGTGCAGAAGAATGAGATTTCTAGTCTTTTTACTACCAACCCGTCCGAATTTTGAGCATTTCCATCAATTTTTATAGGCAATATTTAAAAAATAAATAATTACTAGTTGAAACTGTCATCTTAGTTTATGTATCTATTTCGCTGTACGATACTGTTGCCAAGTCTCGTTTAAATTATCTTTCATTGACTTCCAAAGCCATGAAGGTAAAAGAGGTGCGTTATTTCTAGCCAACTGATACTCGAACATTATTTTTATAGCATCATATTCGTGAATATCTTCTGCACTTAAAAGCTTTTGTATCGTCTCCTCAATCTTCTTGGCTGCATTACTAAATTTGCGATATGAATCCATAGAGCGTAATAAAGAAAGTGAAAACAATAGTATCAGAGCCAATACTAATATATTCAATAGCACTGATAAATTGTCGGCGCTATGGATGGTTTTAATCCCTATAAACACTACACCAAGCCAAATAATTACGAACAGAACAGTACCTATAAGATAGAAATTACCCATACGCTGTGCTAGGTGTTTGCTCCACCAAGCAGATTCTTGGACATTTTCTAAAGCTCGTTTGGTTCCTACCGCTTCTTTACTAGCAAAATAAGCATCTTTAAAGTTCAATTTTTCGCTCTTAGAAGGACAATAAACAATTATATCTGATATTTCTGCATTAGATATTGACCACCCAAACGAATCTTGTGCATCTAATTTTCGCAAAAGAGTTTCAGCAATCCCTTTATTTTTATCCGATAAATAACTGAGAAACTCAGAAATAATAACTAGAAAAAAAGTTATAAGGCGCGAATACTCATATATTATTGGAAACAAACTTAAGATTCCAACGATAAACACTAAAAGTTTCACCAATAGCGCTGCGGAATATCTTTCTTTTGCTATTTCAAAATATGCTCTACAGATAGCACGTATATCGTATTGTTTGGTGTCAGCCATAAAAAGGAAAATTTTTGCCAAATATATTCTGCCATAGCATCATGGCTTCCTTATGACGGGAATATTTTTCGTAGTCAAGTGCCTGCCGTGCCACCTGCAACTGACTACTCATATAATTCTTCAGTTTGATTTTTTCTTCAAAACTGACATTCGCATCCAAATTACCTCCTAATCTTTTCGGGTCAGCGCATGGACTCATTAGGTAATAGGGAAATTGCTCAAAGAAATATATAACAGCACTAGGATAATGACTTATATCAGTATATGAGTTGCTAAATATTTTAATCACTAAGGTTTCAAAGTAATATGAACCTAAACGGGGCTTATGGTACAACCCGCAGCAACTATTCCAATATTTTAATAAACGCATCAGCCCAAGAAATTTACCATTATGTTTTAAGTTTGTGTTAGTAATATTTTGAGCATCAATGCGAGGGTCTGTTTTCATCCATTTTCCATACCCGTCTGGAATTAGGTAGTAATTAATTGAGCTACTAAGATTAACAGGAATCGCAGGAACAATATCGAAAGACCAATCATAAGATATCAGGTCTAATGAAACAACCTGCATATTTTTTCTTACTTCAGCCTTTCTATAATTACTAACTGAAAATAAATTGGTCTTTATTTTGTTCAATATTTTAGTTGAATTTACATAACCAGTATTATCGATGAAGGATGAAAGTGGTGAAGACCAGTCAGTAAGACCAATTTTTGAACCAGAAAAAGATGCTGATTGATATTCAGAAACTCCAAAACCATTGAGAAGAACCAAAATATCAATATCATCTAGCGGTCTTATTTTAGTTTTTCTTGCAAATGAACCAAAGGGCATAAAGCTTCTTATTCCGTTATATAAAGACGGAAAATCATAGCTATTCTTAGCTAAGTTATTAATTTGCTCAAACAAGTAATCTCTACTAGTTCTTGCTTTTTGTGTCACAGATGTTGGCAAATCAATAACATCTTTACAAAAGTAATTGAATGCACTGGAAACTGTAAATGGCATATTACAAAAGGGCATACTGAAGAATTTACCCTGATAAATTATAC
>CAKZYM010000592.1 GCA_937884685.1 uncultured Calothrix sp. | reverse complement strand
ACAAATATTCGATGAAAATACATCAGTTCAAATTCCCAATAATTATGCTGTTTCTTTGCGCTGGAATGCTTTAGAACCTTCGAGATTAAATGCTGCAATGCAGGAAATAAACCGCGCTCAAAATTGGCAAGATTTTCGCGCTGCTGCAAGTAAGTTTGAGATTGCTGCTCAAAATTTGATATATGCTGATGTTGATGGAAATATCGGCTATCAAATGCCTGGTAAAACTCCTATTCGTAAAAAAGGAGATGGACGCTATCCGGTTCCGGGTTGGAATAATCAATATGATTGGCAAGGATATATTGATTTTGAGGAATTACCCCACAGTTTTAATCCCCAACAAGGATATATTATTACCGCAAATAATGCTGTAGTTGATGAAAGTTATCCTTATATCATTACAAAAGATTGGGTACGCGGTTATCGTGCAAAACGTATTAATGAAATTATTTCTAATACAAAATCACCTCTAAGTTTAGCTGATATAGAGTTGATACAGGCTGATAATCTTGATTTGAATGCACGGGATTTGATGCCAATAATTCAATCTATGACCTTTGATAATCCTGTTATAGAAAATGCTCGTCAACTATTACTGAATTGGGATTTTAAACTTGAAATAAAATCGCCTGAATCTGCTATTTTCGAGACATTTTGGAAAAAATTACTGACACTGACATTTAATGACGAACTACCATCAGATTATCGTCCTGATGGTAGCGACCGTTGGTATGCTGTTGTGAAAAACTTAGCCGCACAACCAAACAATTTATGGTGGGATAATCGCAATACACCAGAATTAGAAGACAGAGATGAAATATTTAAGCTTGCGTTTGTAGAAGCAGTTGACGAGCTAGAAAACAGTTTCGGAAGCAACCCAGAAAAATGGAACTGGGGAAAGCTACATCAAATAAATTTTCGCAACGAGACGTTAGGTAAATCCGGTGTATTCTTGATTGAAAAATTATTTAATCGAGGTACATACCAAGCAGCAGGTGATGGAGAAACTGTAAATGCAAATCGTTGGAAAGCAAATCAATCATCTTTTGAAGTCACACATATTCCTTCATTCCGAATGATTTTAGACTTAGCAAAATTTGAGAATTCCCAAGCAATTCACAGCACCGGACAATCCGGACATGCATTCAATCATCACTATACCGACATGATTGAACCTTGGCGAAATGTTGAATATCATTCTATGCTTTGGGGAGATGAGAAAATTGATGAAAAGGCTGAATCGACGCTTTTATTAATACCCGAACTCAATCCCTTTTAACTTTTATCGCGATAAACATCTTTACGATGTCCTATCCTAGTAACACTGACCAACAGAATATCATCAAAAATATCGTACAAAACTCGGTAGCTACCTACTTTAATTCGGTAGCTATTTTCAGAGTATTTTAGTTTAACAACATTGATGTTATGAAAATTATACAGCAGTTTGCAGTTAAATGAGGTATAGAAAATTTTATAAAACTCTTGTGGTACGGGCATCCCTGCCCGTTAGAATGTACCTCATGAAAATGAAATATGCTGTATTGCTCTGTTTTTATAATTTGATGATTATTTTTATTGTCAGATAAATCTAAGTTTATTCGCTAATTTTTCTGAACTAAAGCTGTGGATAAATTAGATAAAGTAGCACTTATGATAGCTGAGTTAAACTGCAATACAGCTTTGGTTGTTTGCATCAACTAATTTTATATTTTAACTACCTCAACACAATAGTGCTTTTATCCAATAAACAAACATTTGTCTCAATAAAATTTAGTAGTCAAGAATAAGTTTAAAAGGTTCGTAGTAGCGGGGTGATTCGCATCCGATTTTAGAATTCGGAGGGGATGTAAACAAAGTTTCTCGGGAGCATCCCAATTATGCAAAAAACCCGCAGACTAGAAGTCTGGGGCTAATAG
>CAKZYM010000591.1 GCA_937884685.1 uncultured Calothrix sp. | reverse complement strand
CAAAGTACCTCTTTCTATTCCTTGTTTATTTGAATCAGGTGAATTTGGAATAACTTCAAAAAAGCGGTTTAATGGGTCGTACTGAACCAACGTTGGTAAACGGGATTCTCCAAATAAATTCCGGGCTGCATCGGGATTTTGACTTAAAAACTGCCGAATGCAGATACTTAGCGGCGTTTCATTACCTAAAACTCCTGCATCAGCCGTACCGTAAAGCGATGCAAAATCATAAGAGGGATTCTGAGAACCAACTCTTTCTCCGACTAAATTTCGCCACTCTTCACTAAATACTTCCCCAGCCATCACAAATTTAATATTGTGTGGCTTCAAATCCATACCTTGAGCAATAGCTGTATCAATCACATCTTTGAGAAAAGGTGGATATCCTAATAAAACAGTTTGCTCAAAATTAGGGCTTAATTCTTCTAAAACTCGTAAAATTTCAGTTTTGTTTGTACCGGGAGAGATTACAGTAACGGGATAACCTTTACTAGAAAGATAGCGACAGCAGCTAGTAGTAAACATTCCCCCCACCCAGGTTCCCAACGCAAAGCAAATTACAGCTAAAGTGGGTTTAGTGTCAGCACAAAAGCTATCGTAAAATATCTGTTCAAATCTAGTAGCGATTGCTAACTCATCCGTAAAGAAACGCGACCAGAAAGTAGGTTTACCTGTAGAACCAGATGAAGCGGCTATCATATCGCAGCTGGCTATTTTTCCGTTACGGCAGAAATCTGCTAAAGAATAGCACTTGAGGTAGTTATCTTTAGTAAGCGGTGGTAATTTTTGGAAATCCTCAAAAGTTTGAATATTGTTGGGATTAATTTGGTTTTTCGTTAAAAAAGCTTTATAAGCGGGTACATTTGCTGCAACTTCGTGAAACAGTTTGATTATTTCCGCAGCAGGATTTTTATCAAGATGTTGTTGTAATACAGTTTCGAGAGGAGTGTGTAAAAAATCCTCAAATCCCTTAATTGCACGTTGACTTTGCTGTTCGTAGTTCATAGCGCTTGTTGAATCCAGAAAAACCGATTATTATGACCGAAAATCATAGGCTTAGGCTGCCGCCCGCCGCCCCTACTTTCTAAGTATGGGGTAAGTCTGCCGGACAATTTATTGTCCGTCCAAATTCTTCTATCAATTCGCTAATACTAATACTACGCCTACTAGCTTCTTGTTTGATATTGTTCCAAGCAGTAGGTGTTACGTGTATCTGATGTCTTTGTTTCAACTCTTCGTGAAGTATTGGAATATTTCTTAATCTTTTTTGTCCTTTTTTAGTTGTCATTTATAGAATAGGTGTCTATACTAAATGTATGCTAGCAAATAAAAGGAGGTGATTCAAGAGTGTTGGTAATGGAATATAAAGCAGTAACCAATAAAACCCAGAAAACAGCGATAAATGAAGCTATTCGGACATCACAGTTTGTACGTAACAAGGTGTTGCGTTACTGGATGGATAACCGTGGTGTAGGAAAAAAAGAGCTTTATCGTTACAACACTCACTTAAGAGATGAATTTAAGTTTGTAAAAGATTTAAACAGCCATGCTTGCCAAGCATCTGTAGAAAATATAGAGCGCGCTATAAATCGTTTCTTCGACAACTGTAAGAAAGGTAAGCCTGGTAAAAAGGGATATCCACGTTTTAAGAAACATACTCGTTCAGTTGAATACAAGCAATCTGGATGGAAGTTGCACCCAACTAAAAGACGCATAACCTTTACCGATAAAAAAGGTATTGGTGAGTTAAAGCTTTTGGGTAAGTGGGATATTCACACATTTGATGAAAAGCTGATCAAACGAGTACGTATAGTCAAACGTGCTGATGGCTTTTATGTTCAGTTTTGCTCATCGGTTAATAACAGTCAAGTTGCGCCTAAAACTGATACCAAAGTTGGTATTGATGTTGGCTTAGAGTATTTTTATTCAGATAGTAACGGTAATCATGAAGAGAATCCCAGGTTTTTACGTAAAGCAGAAAAAGATATAAAACGTTCTCAACGTAAAATTTATAAGAAAAAGAAGGGGTCATCTGGTAGGAGAAAAGCGCGTGGTATTTATGCCCGTAAGCATTTGAGAGTAACAAGACAGAGGAATGAACACGCTAAGAGAGTAGCGCGTAACTTATGCCTAGTTAACGCTATGGTTGTCTTGGAAGACTTGAATGTAAGCGGCTTAGTGAGAAACCATAAGCTAGCCAAGAGTATTGTTGATGCGTCTTGGTATCTTTTCCGCCGGTGGCTCGAATATTTTGGTAGTAAGTTCGGTCGTCAAATAATCGCAGTCCCACCACACTACACATCTCAAGAATGTAGTAATTGCGGTGTTAGGACTCAAAAAAGCCTCAGCACTCGGACACATTCTTGTTCTAACTGCGGACACACCGAACAACGTGATATCAATGCTGCCAAAGTAATCTTAAGGAGACACCTCCGTGCGGGGGTTCCCTCCGTTGAGGAGAGTGTCGTTCGTGCAAACGGTAGGGGAGGGCATCCCCAAACTAACGCTAGTGGAGTTGTAGTCCCTACTTCTGTTGGTAGCAATACCTGCAAAAGCAAACAACGACAGTGAAACTAGAATCCTCTAGCCTTGCATGGGGAGTGTCAACAGTTATTAGATATGGGAAGTGGTAATTGATAATTGGTAATTGATAATTGGTAATTATGAGAGGGGGAAGAAGGAGTGAGGGAAATTCTTAACTCCTAACTCTTAACTCCTAACTCCTAACTATTTCTGAGAAATTATACGTAAATTCTGTTGACGACTTTGTAGTTATTAGCAAAAATCCCTTAAAATTTGGGCATCATGCAGGTTTATTGCACTCGAAACCACGCTAACTCACCAAACAATCGCTTTTGTACTGTATGCGGCGAACCTTTACCTCTTCCCGTTGGGGAGGTGATTAACGACCGCTATAAGATTGTACGTCAACTTGGTCAAGGAGGTTTCGGACGTACTTATTTAGCTGAGGATATTCAACAATCTCATCAAAAGTGCGTGCTGAAAGAGTTTGCACCACAAGTTGAAGAAGATAAAGATTTACAAAAAGCGAAGGAGTTATTTGAAAGGGAAGCGAGCGTGCTTAAGCAGCTTCAGCATCAGCAAATCCCTCGTTTACACTGTTCGCTACAGGTAAAGTTACGCAACAAAGATTTTTTCTTTTTAGTTCAAGATTATATTGAAGGTGAAAATTATCAAGATTTAGTGGAAAAACGTCTGAATGAAGGACGATGTTTTAGCGAAGAAGAGGTATCCACTTTTCTCAAGCAAATTTTACCTGTATTGGATTACATTCATTCAAAAGATGTAGTTCATCGCGATATTTCACCAGATAATTTGATTTCGCGCACAACTGATAATTTACCAGTCTTAATCGATTTTGGTGGTGTGAAGCAATTACCGGCTTCTCAAGGGTTATGGGTTACCCAACTTCCGGGAAATCGGACTTTGCTGGGTAAAAAAGGTTATGCTCCTGAAGAACAATTGCGTCAAGGGAAAGCTTTTCACAGCAGCGATTTATATTCGTTAGGTGTGACTTCTCTGGTGTTACTTACTGGAGAGGAACCGCAGCAACTTTATGATAGTTATCAAGGTAAATGGCGCTGGGGAGAGAAAATTAAAGTTAGTCCCAACTTTGAAGCGGTTTTAAAGAAGATGGTTGCTTATAAGCCTAATGATAGGTATCAAAGCTCACAGCAAGTTTTAAAAGATTTGCAGTCTTCGACTCCTCCTTCGACTCCCGCTCCTACCTTAAACAAGAATGTTAGTAAGCTTCAAACAGCGATAGTTGCTCCCGGACAGAGGGTTGCGACTCAATTTCACAAAAATACTCACGCTCTGGCGAATACAATTAATTTACCTATTTGGTTGCGTCCCTTTTTCGTTAGTTTGGTAAGTACTAGCGTGGTTGTGTTGGTTTTTGCTGGTACATGGGCATTAATTAGTGGAGTTATTAACGCTGTTACTTCATTTTCTCTTCCTAGTCTTTCTTTACCGCAATTACCATCAGTTGAATTACCTAGTTTACCAGGCAGCGATGATAATTCCGAAGGAGGATTAAGCCGTCAGGAAACAAACAACATTGGAAAAATTGTCCGTCAACGTCAGAAGTTAGAAATTCAAGAATTATTTTTTAATCGTACTGTTAACCAACTTTTTTATACCCAAAATCCAGAAGCTCGCGGTCGGACTTTAACAGGTAGTTCAGAAGACGAAGCTTTAAGAAAAAAGTGGTACCGTATAGCCCAAGACTTGCTCGATAAGTTAGAAAGGGCTAATCTCAGTACGCAAACCCGACAAAAACTGGGAAGCTATACCGGGCAAGATTATGAAAATTGGGAGCAACAAATACAGGCAGGAGATTTAAGTAAATATACGATTAAAGATTTAAATAGGGATACAAACCGTAAGTTTGATAAATTATTTCCTGGAGAAAGACAGGGGAACCTTAATCAACAAACTTTTGGTCAAATTTGGTATGCGTTAGCGAATGAGGAAGTAGCAAGTAATAAGTAGCAAGTAGCAAGTAGCAAGTAGCAAGTAGCAAGTAGTAAGTAGGGAGTAGATTATTAATTAATAATGTGAAGCAGGGATATCTACTATTTATGTATTTTGACGTAGTTTTTAGGATTATGGCTGTAGCTTTGTAAGTAGCGCAGGTAGTTGGAGTTCTTCAGTTCTACATTTTTTGTGGGTAAGTCTTAAACTTATCTTCAAATATGTCTTAATTATTGAATAGTATATTTGTTTATACCAGATAAAAAATATTGAAAATAATGATTTTTCGTGTTTGTTCTTAAAGGGTATTTTGAAAGCTTAATACTGTAGTTAAATTTTTATAGTTTTTAACTCATAACTTTTTAATCCAAAATCTAAAATCTGTCTTGGAAAGTTTGAGGGGAAGAACATCTCCACCCTCAACTTTCCGCAAAATCTAAAACTATTTAATTCCTAATTCTCCCATGACATCCGTTAAATGCTCTAAAGGACATGAAAATCCTGCTGGTAGTCGCTTCTGTCTACATTGCGGTGAAATGTTGGTTGATACTCAAGTAAGTAAGGGTGTTCAACCAGGATTAAATTTAGGTGGACGTTATTTAATAGTACGTCAGTTGGGACAGGGGGGATTCGGACGGACTTATTTAGCAGAAGATACCAATCGTTTTCGCGAACCCTGCGTTTTAAAAGAATTTTCTCCCCAAGTACAAACTGAATACGTTTTACAAAAATCTGAAGAACTTTTTGAACGAGAAGCAAGCGTTCTCTACAAATTACAAAATCATCAAATACCTCGCTTTCGCGAACTTTTACGTATTAGTATCGACGATAAAGAATATTTATTTTTGATTCAAGATTATGTGGAAGGAGAAAATTATAGTTCTTTGTTAGACAGTCGTATAAAACAAGGAATGAAATTTAGCGAAACCGAGGTCAAGCAGCTATTACAGCAGATATTGCCAGTATTAGACTATATTCATTCTATGGGTGTAATTCACCGCGATATTTCACCCGATAATTTAATCTTACGTAAAAATGACCAGCTACCAGTATTAATAGACTTCGGTGGAGTGAAACAAGTCGCAGCAACAGTAGCTTCTCAATATTACGCACCCGGCAGCCCGACTGCAACTCCAGCCCCAACTTTACTGGGAAAAGTTGGTTATGCTCCAGCAGAACAAATGCAAACCGGTTCAGTAGAAGCACATAGCGATTTATACGCTTTAGCTGCTACAGCGCTGGTGCTACTTACAGGAAAACAGCCAGCAGAACTCATCGATAACTATAACCTGCAATGGCAATGGCGGCGAGAAGTCAATCTTAGTGCTGAATTTGGAGCAACATTAGATAAAATGCTCTCAGCGGTGCCAGGAGAACGCTATCAAAGCGCAAACCAGGTTTTACAAGCGCTTAACCCTCCTATACCTACAAATAATAATCCACCACAACAATTTCCCCAACAAATAACAGAACGAACATTTGCTGTAGCACCAGCAGTACAATCTGCTCCGACTCCCCAACCTAGAACTACTTCACCCGGTTTCTCCGAATCTCAACCTAAATCTAAACCTTTTTTGACACCTGTAAAAATTGGCTTACTATTTTTCGCGATGGTTCTTTTAGGTGGTTTAGGTTACTTTGGAATTTCTCAATTAACGTCAAATTCTAATGACTCCGGTGAAGAAGTAGTTTCCTCAAAATTTTCTCCGGAAGAACAAGAACGTAAAAAAAGACTGAGAGCAAGACGCGAACAGCTAGGTATAGACTATAACTATTATGTTCAATTAGTTAATCAAAAATTTTGGAGTGAAAATCCTGATTTAAACGAGCGCGTTTTGAGCGAAGAACCTCAAGACGCACAACTCCGCAGACAGTGGGATGAAACAGCAAGCGAATTACTCAATAAGCTATCACAACTCAGTTCCGATGCTCGCCGCAAACTCGGAACCTTCACCTCAGCAGACCGCGATCGCTGGAAAGTCAGAGTCAACAATATTAACGTCGGCAGTCGTTCGGTATATGACCTAGCCGACGTACCATTTTACCGAATATTCCCTGAACAACGAAGTAACAGTTTTCTCAATAAACCCGTAGGACAAGTTTGGCATGGATTCGTATTCGACAAAGTAAATGCAGTATTCGCAAGAAGCGCTTATGAGAAATTACAATTTGCAAATGGTAGTACTAGGGTTACAAGAAGCAGTACTTTCAGAAATCTACAAGGAAAGATTTTTATAGCTCAGCTTGCTAGGGGTCAAAGAATGGAAGTTAATTTAACAGCTTCCCCACAAGTCTTATTTTCCATATATTCACCTTCCGGTCAAAGAGTACTATTAGAAGATTCTACAAAACGCTCATGGTCGGGTACTTTGCGAGAAAACGGATATTATGAATTCGTTGTCGTCTCTACATCAAACGAATCCCAAGATTATCGGATGCGATTAAACGTGGAAAACCCCGCACCACCTCCAGAACCAACACCAACACCAACACCAACACCAGAACCAACACCGACACCGACTCCATCCCCTACACCGACACCGACTCCAACCCCGACACCGACACCGACACCGAC
>CAKZYM010000590.1 GCA_937884685.1 uncultured Calothrix sp. | reverse complement strand
AAAGTCAACAATTATACTTATTGGTGTAAGTGTGATGGAGTTGAGCGTGAAGCAGTTTCTCAATATCAAACAAAAAATTTTTTACCCAAGATTATTACTTGGAAGTTTCCTCAGTTGTGGAATTTTAATCCAGCTTTCTCTTCCTTCAGAAAGTAGGGAGACAAGGACACAAGGAGACAAGGTTTAGAAATTATATCTACCCGCTCTTCCCTCTCTCAAATCCTGGCTCAACAAACTTCGGTAGACGAACTATCAGATGTTCAACCAACGGACTGGGCTTATCAAGCTTTGAAATCTTTGATAGAAAAATATGATGTCAAGCTGGGTTTACCAGATGGAACTTTTAGGGGAAATCGTGCTGTTACTCGATATGAGTTTGCTGCTGGTTTAGCTGCTACTTTGGATAAGGTGAATGAGTTGATTGCTACTACCAACGACAGGTACATTCTGCAAGATAGAATCACTTTACGTAGGTTGGAAAAAGAATACCGTCAAGCTTTACAGGATTTACGAACCCGCTTGGATGATATAGATTCTCGTTCTTCGGAGTTACAAGCGAATCAGTTTTCTACCACTACTAAATTAAAGGGACAGCATATTGTTGGTTTGACTGATGGTAGGAAAGCTAATTTTACGGTGGTTTCTCGAACTCGATTGACTTTTGAAACTAGTTTTAGCCAAAAAGATTTATTGGTTACTCAATTAGAATCTGGTAACAACGGTGGTGACGCTGTTGGTTTAGCTCAAAAGGAAGATGGTAATTTACTGGGAAGCGCTGGTATTTTAGCCAATGCTGGCGGACTTGATTTTACTGATGTGGAAGATGATGTTAGACTCAGGCGTTTGCATTATACTTTACGTCCTTCCTCAGATTTCGCGGTAACTGTGGGAACAAAAATGTCACCACGAGATTTTATCGACGGTAATCGTTATGCAAATAATGAAGCGAGTGATTTTAGTTCGGGAATTTTCTTGAATAATCCTTTGATTGTCCAAAATCGAATTGACAGAAATGGTGGTGCTGGTGCTGCTGTTGTCTGGAAACCGAATAGTAAACTGGCTTTTCGTTCGCTTTATATTGCTGGGGATGCTGATTCAAATTCAGATGACGACGGTTTTTTCGGCGACCCACATCAAGCAAGTGCTGAATTAGAATATACTTTTAGCGATAAACTAACTTTAAAACTGCAATATACAAATGCTGAAATTGACGATACCGATATTAATGCTTATGGAGTAAATGCCGAATACGCTCTCAACCGCAATACGGGAATTTTTGGTCGTTTGGGAATTGGTGACTATCAAGGATTTAATCAGTCCATAGATGGAGATGGAGACTTGGATTTAAACCCCGTTAGTTGGACGCTTGGTGTTGGTTTGCGTAATATTGGCATTCCCGGAACTATCGCAGGTGTCGCAATTGGTCAACCATTTGTTACCGATGGTGTGGGAAATGCAACTCAAACTAACTTCGAGACATTTTATAATTTGCAAATAAGCGATAACATCAGCTTTACTCCCGCGATTTCTTTGGTAATCAATCCCGATAATGACAGCAATCAAGGTACTATTTGGCAAACTACGTTAAGGTCAAC
>CAKZYM010000589.1 GCA_937884685.1 uncultured Calothrix sp. | reverse complement strand
GGCGTAGGTGAATGGGTCAATCTTTCTTTTCCGATAATATTAACTGGATTATGTTTATGGTTAAAGGGAGTTAAAGGTTTGAAATTGCAGGGTTTTCCTTTACTATTAATTCTGCTAGCAACTCCTAATTCTTTGCCTTACTTAATCGCACCTTTTACTTTACCTTTGCAAAGCTTTATTGCTGGAACTGCTGGTTTTATTGTCAATCAGTTTGGTCTAGATGCAGTTGTAGATGGAATTAACATATACGTAAATCAACGCATTGTAGAAGTTGCGCCATATTGTGCGGGCTTAAAGATGTTGTTTACAACTATTTATGTTGGTTTAATTCTGCTTTACTGGACAGAAACTTTATCTTCTAGACGTAAAAGCGTTTGGTTTTTATCAATAGCAGTAATTCTCAGCGTTACCGCAAATATAATTCGTAATACTTTACTTACTTTTTTCCACGGAACCGGAAAAGACGGTGCTTTTCATTGGTTGCATGATAGCTGGGGTGGAGACCTTTATTCAGCTTGTATGTTACTAGTATTAATACCGGTGATTAATTGGATTGACAGCTATTTTTCTGAAGATTTTGAGACAAATTTAGAGGAGGAAGTTCAGTAAATAGTCTGTTGTCACCACACTATAATCGGTAAAGTACTGTTGGAAATACTGAACCCAAAACACCAGTATAAAAAGTACAATTTTGTCTTTTGTAGTTAATAGTTCACTCAATGATTTCCCTTTCCCGATTTTTCAAGGAGCGTCAGTTTTTACAGATAGCAGCGCTTTTAATTTTATTGCTGCTACTGGCGATAGGGGCATTACCAGGATACCTAAATCGAGGTGATTGGCAGTGGAAAGAACCACCACCCGTCGTCAATCTCGGAGAAATAAAACAGCTACGCGAAACAGGTTTAACATTACCTGGCTGGAAAATCACTGAACAGCAAGAGCAGAAACTCGGTTCTGGGAAATGGTCTGTACAAGTGATGGAAAAAGAGGATAAAAGCCAAACAGCTATATTGTTGTTGCTACCTCAAAATGGCCCGAAAGACCAACCTCAAGTTGAATGGACAGAAATTGATAACTGGGGAAGAATGAAGTGGAAAGAATGGCAAATTGGGCAATATAGAGAAGCCGAGTTTGCAGTTGAAGAACCGCAATCCAAAGACAAAACTGAGGTAAATGCCAGATTTTTCCGTGCATTTAGCCAAAAACAAACTTTCGCAGTTTTGCAATGGTATGCGATGCCAAAAGATGGGCATTTTTCCCCTTTAAACTGGTTCTGGGCAGACCAGTTAGCACAGTGGCATAAGCGGCGCGTTCCTTGGATTGCTGTTAGTTTATTTATTCCAATGGAGCCTTTAGGGGAAGTAGAAACAACCTGGGAGCAAGCAAAGTCTATTGGTCAAAAGGTGCAAAGTAGATTATTCAATTTCAATTCTTAATAGACATTTAGATACTGTGCAGTTTTAGCAGTATTTTAAGAACGTGAGGTGATAATTTTCGTAAAAAAGAAAAATAAGAATTAAGTATTTTTTAAATATTTTTTAAGTATTTTTTTGGAAATAATAAAAATAGACTTGTGCTATTTTTACGTCTTCAATCAGCGATTGCCAAGCACAGATGTTTAGAACTCAATTACGTCATATGCGTGGATTCAACGCCTTTTTTGTTGCTAGTCTTCAAATAAGAGCTTTTTTTGCAACGGCTTCCCAACCTATTTTAGCTCAAGCACCTCAAGAAAAAATACCTCAACTACAAAATCCCGCAGGACCTCTTCCTGCACCTCCACCAGATACAGAATTTTTGCCTCCATTCCCTTTAAACAACGATGGAGAGATTTCACCTCAATTCACTAGATACCTTCTAGGAACTGGAGATAATATCGGCATATTTGTAGAAGCACCCCAGGGTCGCTATCGTTTGGGAACAGGAGATAGAATCACTGTAATAGTGCAGCGTTTCCCCGATTTGAACTTTCAAGGGTCGATAAATCGTCAGGGTAATGTTGTAGTACCTTTAGCCGGAACTGTGTCTCTCCAAGGTTTGACCTTAGAACAAGCTCAAGCCAAAATTCGTGCTGTCTTAAATCGGTTTGTAGTAGAACCAAGCGTTACGGTCGCATTAATAGCACAACGTCCTCCTTTAAATTTCCAGACGAGGGTAGACATAGAAGGTAATATCGCAGTACCTAGAATCGGAAAAGTTTCTGTCAAAGGTTTAAGTATCGCAGAAGCACAAGAAAAAATTCGTTTGGGTTTAAGCAGGGTTCAAGTAGACCCTGTTGTCACAATTTCTTTGATAGCACTGCGACCTGTTCAAGTAAATGTTGCTGGAGAGATAACTAGACCTGGAGTTTATCCCGTAGCTTCGGTAAAACCAAGCGTTCTTGATGTTTTGCGAATCGCTGGAGGTTCAACTCAAACGGCAGATTTACGACAAATCCAAGTACGTCGCAAGTTGATAGACGGTACGGTAGTATCGCAAAATATTGACTTTTACACTCCCTTACTCAACGGTGGAAACTTTCCGTCATTACGTTTGCAAGATGGGGATTCAATCATTATCCCGCGTCGTGAAATTGGTATAGATGATGGTTATGACCGTAATGTTGTTGCACGTTCATCTTTAGCACAACCGTTAATTAGAGTTCGTGTATTGAATTATGCTACCGGGGGAATAATCACTCAAACTTTACCCAACGGGAGTAATTTTATTGATGCTTTAGGGAGTGTAAGTATTCCTCGCTCTGATTTAAGAAGCATTGCTTTAGTACGCTTTGACTCGGAACAAGGTAGAGCTGTTACGCAAAAACTGAATGCGAGAAAAGCCCTTAGAGGAGATGCATCTCAAAACGTAGCTTTGCAAGACAATGATGTGATTGTGGTTGGTCGAAATCTAATTGGTAAAATTACCAACGTTCTTTCAAATATTACTAGACCATTCCTTGATGTTCAGTCTTTTGTTCGCTTTTTTGAAGCATTCACTTTTTAGATATAAATCTGGATATTAATCTAGATTTAAACCTATATATATATCTAAAAATACTGATATTTATTATATTCCTTGCCCTCAAAATTTGTATCTATCTTTGTCATGACTCCACCAATTGTTAAGCGCTATTTAATTGCTTTTGATAAATACAAATGGATAGGATTAGCAAGTTTTGGTTTAGTTGTTGCCGGGTCAACAATATTAGCCTTACAGCCAGAACCACCCGCTAAATTTACTGCCAACGGAGCCTTAAAATATGACCTTCCACCAGTTAGTTTTTCTGCTACTGGTAGTGAAATTCAGCAAAGAGGTTTGACTCTATCAAAAGAATTTTTAATACAAGACCCAGTGATTGAAGCTGTAGCCAAAAAAGTTAATATCAAGTCAAAAAAGATTGCTAATAATCTTGCAGTTAGCGTACCTGAATTAGGTGCAGATGGGCAGTTAAGTGCTGGTATTATTACTATTAAATATCAAGATAATGATTCTAAGAGGGCTGACCAAGTAGTGTCTGCTTTAATGCAAGCAATGGTACAGCTAAGTGGCGATATTAATACAGGGCGATTACAGAAAATTATTGACAAAATTGAGGAAAGACTACCGCTCGTTACTACGGAATTACAAGAAGCTGAAAAGAAATTAGAGCAATATGACAAGATAGAAAGACCGGCAATTCTTGCTGCTGAGAATGGTAGTTTGCTCAATACTATTACGAGTAGTCAAAATCAACAAAGACAAATTAAATTAACTATTTCTGGTATTGATGCTCAGATTCGTAGCTTGCAGCAGAGGTTAGGTTTAAGCGCTCAACAAGCTTATACTTCTTCTGCTTTAAGTGCAGACCCAATTATTGCTAACCTACGCAGTCAAATTTATCAAGTTGAATCGCAAATGGAGGTTTTGAGAAAAGACCTACGTCCGGGTCATCCGACTATGGTTCAATTGATTCGTCAAAAAACTGCTTTCGAGCGACTGTTGCAAGAGCGTGCAAATGAAGTAGTCGGTGGTTTTGGAAATACTGCTCCTCTTCCCAATGTTTCCGGTGTCCGGGCACAAAGTAATTTAGACCCCGCACGACAGCAGCTAGCAAATCAACTTGTAGCTTTACAAACTCAACGAGAAACTTTGCAAAGACAGCTACTTGATTTGGTACAAGAACAAGCCAAACTACAGCGAGATTATGCTCTCATCCCTAACAAGCAATTAGAACGTTCTCGCTTAGTACAGCAGGTAGGTTTAAAAAAAGCCGTCTACGACCAAATGCAGGCAAAATTAGCCGATGCTAGAACAGCAGAAGCTGAAACTGTCAGTACTTTAGCGATTACTCAACTACCAGTAGTTAAACAGGAAGAATCAACTGCTCAAAGTATACCCGTAACTTTGGGTATCGGTGGTTTCTTAGGGCTATTAATTGGTGGTGGTGTAATCTTCTTATTAGGTTCTCTCGAAGGTACTTTCAAAACCAAAGAAGACATTCGCAACGCACTCAAGCAGCGAGAAGTTTTGCTGCTTGCAGAATTGCCTATAATGCCAGTTGAACACTCCAAACAAGACCTAGTTCCAGTAGTGCTTTCCCCTGAATCTCCCTACATGGAAATTTTAGAAAAATTCCGTTCTAATGTACGTCGAGTTGGTGGCAAAAAAGTCAAAGTAGTACTAGTAACTAGCACTAGTAGCTCAGAAGGTAAAACTACAAGCGCTTATAACTTAGGAATAGCATCTGCTCGTGCTGGAAAACGCACAATAATTATCGAAACAGATTTGCGATCGCAATCTTTGTGTGAATCTTTAAATATAAATTTAGACCCAGATGCAGGACTTGAACCCCTGCGATACTACGGTAGTAGCGAATCCATTCGCCTCGTTCCAGATGTGGAGAATTTATACATAGTACCAAGCCCCGGACCAATACGACAATCAGCTGCAATCTTGGAATCAAGCGAATTACGGCGACTAATGGAAGATGCTAGAGAGCGTTTTGATATGGTAATTGTAGATACAACGCCTTTGGGCTTATCAAACGATGCTTTACTGATTCATCCTTATACCGACGGCATGGTAATGGTAGCTCGACCAAATTACACTCAGGAAAGTATACTTGGCGAAGCCCTTGACGAATTAGTTGAATCTGAAATGGGGTTATTAGGAGTAGTTATTGATGGTGCTGACGTAGCTATCGCGGCTGAAGAATCAGATTCGTATTTTGAAGATGAAGAATCGGATATTATACATCCCGAAGAATATTCAACAGTACATCGGAATTAAGGTAAGGGGTAAGGGGTAAG
>CAKZYM010000588.1 GCA_937884685.1 uncultured Calothrix sp. | reverse complement strand
AGGGGGGATTTCGTACCTTTCCATGTTTAAAAGCTTATTGTACTCAAGCAAGCAACATAAACTCTTCAATTTTGATGTTTTCACCTTGAATAGTACGGAAATTTCCCCGCTCGTGACTAGCAAGAACCGCACCTAGCTATCATTTAATGTTTGTTAATTTAAAGTAAGAGTACGAATGTCCGCAATTACTGTTTTGGCGGTATATCAACTCAATTTATACATAGAAAGCATTATTGTAAATACAACGTAAGGGAGGCTAGTAGTAGATGGCTGCAACCGACTTCAAAGATTATTATCAAATTTTAGGAGTAAATAAAGGCGCTTCTCAAGAAGATATTAAAAAAGCTTTTCGTAAATTAGCCCGTAAATATCATCCTGATGTAAATCAAGGTAACAAGCAAGCTGAAGCACGTTTTAAAGAAGTTAACGAAGCATACGAAGTATTATCAGACCCTGAAAAACGTCAGAAGTACGACCAGTTTGGTCAATACTGGAAACAAGCTGGAGGTTTTCCCGGTGGTGGTGCTGGTGCTGCTGGTGTAGATATGAATGGTTTTGATTTTGGTCAGTACAGCAGCTTTGATGATTTTATTAATGAATTATTAGGACGTTTTGGTGGTGGAAACCGTGGAGGACGACAAAGTTATTCCTACCGAAGTTCACCTGGTACAGGTGGATATGGTGGATTTAATGACTTTGGTGGTTTCCAAGATATGGGAAGGGGTGCGGCTCAAGATAGCGAAGCCACTATTACTTTAACTTATGCTGAAGCTTTTAACGGCGTACAAAAGCGGTTTAATCTAGGAAGTGAAACGATTGATGTTCGTATACCTGCTGGTGCAAAAACTGGCAGTCGTTTAAGAGTAAAAGGTAAAGGACCAGTTAGTCCCTTAAATCAAAAACGTGGTGATTTATATTTAGTAGTTGAACTTGGAAATCATCCATTTTTCAAATTTGACGGTGATAATTTGCTATGTGAAGTCGAAATTACTCCTGACGAAGCTGTGTTAGGAGGAACTATCGAAGTTCCCACACCAGATGGTATGGTCGATGTTAAGCTTCCTCCTGGAATACGTTCTGGTCAAACTTTACGATTGCGGGGAAAAGGTTGGAGAAATCCCAAAGGAGGTCGCACTGACCAATTAGTTAAAATTGCGATTGCTACACCGAAAGAGATTAGCGACCAAGAAAGGGAATATTATGAAAAAATTCGAGATATTCGCACCTTCAAACCCCGCAGTAATTTATATAAATTCAAATTATAATAATTATTATCTAAAACTAGTTAGAGTAGGTTTTGCCTGCTCTTTTTTTGAGCAATAAAATCAGAAATATGGCTCTTCCGTACTTGGTATGTTAATTAAGTAGTCGTACAAGAGGTACTAGACAACAAAACAGAAGGAAAGACGATACTAGTAAATAATTTTGGCGATTTTAGATAATAATTTTTGCATAGTCAATTACCAATTACCAATTACCAATTACTCATTAATTAAATTAGCATCAATAAAAGAAAGCAATGTTTCTACACTAGCGTTATGGTCTAGAAAAGAAAATAAATGTTTATAAGTCAGTTTTCCTTTTTTATCTAAAATGAATTGTGCGGGTAAAGGGGCACCTAATGCTTGTCCTACTGCATAATCACGGAATATTTTACAGCTTGGGTCGCTCAATAACGGCATTTTTAAGCTTAAATCTTTAACAACTATTTGACTTTGACGCTCGTCAGTACTTGTAATTAGTAAAACTTCAACTCCTCTATTCTTAAATTGCTCGTAGTTTTCATTCAAAGCTTTGATATGAGGAAAACAAAATGGGCAGTACTGCTTTTCTGTAAATATTCGAGTTAATGCTACAATCACCGGTTTCTTGCTTTGATAATCCGATAATTTCACCAAGCTACCATTTGTAATATCCGGAAGCGCGAACTGGGGTGTTAGCTGTCCCAATTGCAAACTATTTTCTGCTGGAATTGGGAAAAAGTTTTTTAAAAAACGCTCATTAAATAAGCCGCTAAAATCAGTTGAAGTTAACATTTTAGTAATTCTATATAATAATCTTTTTGAAGACAGGGATTAGGGAGTAATGAGTAATGATTAATAATTAATAGATAAAATTTATAATCAATGTTAATTTAACTTTTTAATTGTAATCACAACTTTATTAACATAATTGCTGTAAACTATCAATTTAATCTCAACCCATATCTAGCTATTTATAAAAATATTAGCTGTCAAATTTACAAATTGTTCATTTATTGTATTCCCTACTTATTACTTACTACTTATTACCTACTACTTACTACTTACTACTTCCTACTTTTTTAATCAAAATGTGGTTAATTGCAACAAAAATTGCCACTAACCACATTTCAATTAATAACCAGAAATCTAAATTGCGGAGAAATACACCTTTGATTTTACTGGGTCGGGATTCATAGTTTGGTCTCCGGGTTGCCAACCAGCAGGACAAACTTCGTCAGGGTGAGATTGGACGTACTGAATAGCTTGTAATGTCCGTAATGTCTCTTCTACGTTACGACCAAAGGACAAGTTATTGATGGTAGCGTGCTGTATAACCCCATCTTTATCAATAATGAACAAACCGCGCAAAGCAACTCCTGCTTCTGGGTCTAGCACGTTATAAGCAGCGCTAACTTCTTTCTTTATATCCGATACTAAGGGATAATTTAGGTCGCCCACTCCACCAGCTTTACGGTCAGTTTGAATCCATGCTAAGTGAGAAAATTCGCTGTCAACGGAAACACCAAGTATCTCGGTGTTAAGCTTCTTAAACTCTTCGTAACGGTCGCTAAAAGCTGTAATCTCAGTAGGACAAACAAAAGTAAAATCTAAAGGATAGAAAAACAGAACGGTGTACTTACCGCGATAGTCGGAAAGCTTAACTGTTTTAAATTCCTGGTCTACCACAGCTGTGGCTGTAAAATCTGGAGCCTGTTGACCTACACGTAGGCATCCTTCTGATGAATAAGTAAGGGGCATTATGATTAATTCTCCTCGGGACTATAATTTTGACTTTTGAATTTTGGCAATATCGCTGATTTTCATCATAAAATTATGATTATCTGAGAAAATCAGGTTTTTTAATTCTGAGAGGAAAAGCACAACGGTTACTTTGCCGTACCGCGTACTTTTTAATTAATGGTTAGTCCGCAATAATGATAAAGTTAGCTGAACGGCAATGTTTAGAGTCGGTAACTATCAGAGTGGTACAGCAAGGAACTAGCAGAAATATTCACTGGCATGAAATTCAACTCTTACTCTAAACCTAGGACTCAAAGGTTTCTGGCTAGAAGTCCCTAACTTGAAGTCGGGGGTCATTAATAACCTTCAAAGATTCTATGCTTTGATTATTTAATTACGAACTGTTACAAATAATATCATAATCATAACGATTTCTCGTTTGGAAATGGGAGATTTAGATACTCGGGAATGGCTGTTGACAAATGGCTTAGGAAGTTTTGCAAGCGGCACAGTTTCTGATGTCCGCACTCGTACATACCATGGTTGGTTGTTTGCTGCAACTTGTCCACCTTCAGGGCGTACTTTACTGATGTCGCATCTAGAAGCTAGCTTAGAGCTTCCTGATAGAGTAGTGGCATTAGGGACTAATTTTTGGGCTAGCGGCCAAATAGAACCGCAGGGCTACAAGTTGTTACGTTCTTTTGAGCTTAACCCAGTTCCAAAATGGATTTGGGGTATGGAAGACTGGCAATTGAGCAGGCAAGTATTTATGCCATACGGGTTACAAGAAAATGGAGAATACGACAAAGATGTAGAAGGTTTTGGTGAATCAATACTTAGTACTCATCAAACCCCGTATCGAAATCGTGTATTGATTCAGTATCGCTATCAAGGTGAGGATACTGCTGTTCTAAGGTTGAGATTGCTGGTTGGAGACCGCGATTTTCATCATCAGCAAAAAGGAAGTTCTCAGCTACAGTTTTCACAACTGATAAAAAAAGGGCAACTTTGTTTGCAATCAAAAAAAGCAGGGGATTACGGTACACCTTGGCATTTACGCTGGAGTAAAGGAACCTATCAATCGAGCGGTATTTGGTATTGGAACTATGGTTTACCAGAAGAAACTCGGCGAGGATTATGCGATAAAGAAGACCTTTATAGTCCTGGTTATTTAAGTGTTGTTCTGGAATCGGGAGATACGGTGACCATAGAAGCTCACTTAGGTTTTTGCGACGAATCCAGTATTGCTCTTAATTGCGAAAGCTTTAACCGAGAAATATCAACAGAACAAAAAAGGTTATCAGAAATTTTTGGATGGCAACAAGAAGAGAGCGGAGGGAGCAATTTAAAATTTTCTGTCTCTACACCTTCCCCCTCTGAAAAGTCTGAATCGACAGGGGAAAAAGGCAGGACTGAGCGACGAGAAGCGAGAGACCGGAATATAGGAATAGGAGGAGAAGGG
>CAKZYM010000587.1 GCA_937884685.1 uncultured Calothrix sp. | reverse complement strand
AGGTACATTCTAACGGGCAGGGATGCCCGTACCACAAGAGTTTTATAAAATTTTTTTGTACCTCATTTAACTGCAAACTGCTGTATTAATAATTTGCCAGATACCAAGTTGTGCGCCAACCCATACAGCAATTTGTGAAGGAATTGATAAATTATGAGAAAATACTGCTGCTATTAAAGCGCTTAAACCCATAATGAATGTAATCCAAACATTAGGTTTAATAAATTCGGCAATACATAATATTAAACCTATTGCAATCCAAACTGAGAATGAATTTATGTACATCCTGAGAAAACACGCATCTACAGTTTAAAGGTACCCAAATTTATAAAATAATTATCAAGATTTGATTTTTTGTTTAATAATTGGTAATTGTTAATTACTGTAAATAATATCTGTTAAAAATTAGATTATCTTAAATTATTTTTTGTTTTAATTACTTAGTATTCGTTAAAGCTTGTGATACTATCGCTTCTTCTTTATCCAGCTTGCATAGCATCAACTTTCTTTCTCAAACGTGCAACTTCTTCCTGTAGCTCCATAACTATAGTATGAAGGTCTTTTTCTGTTTTCAACTGCACTTGATATTCTTCTTCACGCTTTTCGATTGTAACGAGCAGTTTTTTTGCGGCTTCTCTTATTAATACCGCATCTAACTCTCCGGGCTTGCAAATGTATTGAGTAATCTTTTTCTGCCTATGGTTTCTTTCTAGGTAAATGTATTTGTTACCTCTGGTGTTATACTCTCTGCAACGAAAAACTTTTTCTTGATAACTGACTCGGAAAGATAGTGCATCAGGTAGCGGAGTATCTACCGTAACATCCTCCAATACTATTCCAGGGTCTTTTGCTTTATACATACCAAAATCCGTTCTTCTCCTACATGGTATTTTAACACTACATAACATTACGCAGTTAAAAAAATCTTGAAAAACTACTTGACACTGTACCTTTTTACTTACTAGTGTGAATTTTATAGCCAAAAAAGGATAAAATAAAAAACAGACGTGATTCCTGCAAGAATCAACACGTCTGCTTCTGTTAAGTCTCAATTAAAAATGTTCAAAACGTTGTACTTCTCAATGAAAAATCCAAATCGTTCTATTATCTTCAATCAAGATTAAAAATGTTGTATTTAATTATAGTACAATCGAACACCCATTGTCTACTGCAACTTAGCTGTAACGCTGAGTGTGAGCTGGTCTTAGCACAAAACCGAAAAAGACAAAACAATATTCCAACTAGAAAAAGAGTAGAGATAAATTCCTCCAAAACCCGGATGCAGGGGATTTGGAGGGATTGGTGCTTGGACGGAAAATTTCCATCAAGTTACATCTGACAAATTTTAGATATCAATTTCCGTTCATCAGCTTCACAAATTTTAACTACTTGTCCGCTTCATTATTCCAGGGGAATCTATCAATGGTCATTACTGCATCACTACAAACCGCAAACTGTGCTCAAAACTTGGGTAAAGCAACTCAAAATATTCTCGAAAATGCTTTCTACATCGCAAAGCAGAAATTAGAACTATCTCGCAAAGCGTATAAGAAGTTAATTAAAGAATGGGGATGGGAAGGAGAAGATAAGAAATATCTCCAGGTAGCTAAAACCTTTAAAAAGTTCTCTCCCTCAGATTTAGCCGAGATTGAACCCAATACCTTATTTTTGTTATCCAATCAGAGCAAGAAATATGCTTTTGTAATTGAGCAAATTCTCGATATGGGTCGCATAACTCAACAAAAAGTACGGGAATTAATTAAACAGCAGCGCAAACCCAAGCCATTTAAGCCAGAAAAACTATCAATATGGAAAATAGCTAAGGATGGTAAAAGATACTGTCAGGTACCCCCAATTCACGACCAAGGAGCGGGCGTTGCTTTACAAAGAATGATGGATGAAGAAGGTTTAACTGCTCAACAGATAATCGCAGAAGCGTTGGAACTGCGACAAGCTATGAAAGAAGGACGTTTAAATGTAAATGTTGAATATCAGAATCAAGCAACAGAAGAGATTCAAGAATCTCATTTGGAAGTTGTGGAAATGAATGAATTTATAGAGAATCAAAGTCAGCAGACAATATATGAAGATATTTCCGATGAACCAACTTTTGAGATATATAATTCGCAAGCAAAAGAAGATTATGCTGTTTTTTCAGATAGCATCATTATTAATCCAGGAATTCAAGAGACAGTAGAATTTTTGAGTAGTGAATTATTTACGGTAATAGAAAATATCAATGTTTTTGGTGGAAACCAAATTCAGCAAATAAAACAGTTAGTAGCAGATACGATTAATCTTTGTAACGAGCAACCAGTTTCCCAACAGTGGAATATTTTGGCTGAGATTACCCGTAGGGATACTGAAGTATTAGAGTTAGTGGTTAAATGTTCGGGAGAAGAACATGCTGAATGGATTTTCAATTTACCTCAATTGTTAGCAGACGCAGCGTTAGAGAATCCCGAGGAATTGGAATGGGTTAATAAAAGATTGCGTTCTCAAGCAATGTTATTGATTTCAACTCGATAGTTGATTATTTTCAATCTTCAGTTAATAATAAATCCGATTTGGAATATTTAAGTTCACCTGGAATTGAGCGCTTCAATTTCCAATATTTTCTCGCGTCTTGAATTGATTTATCGGGATTGTCGGCTAAAAAATCTCTGGTATATTGATTGTATTGGTTATGTGCTGGAATTACAGATTGATAATTTGGGTTTTTCTTTATCTTTTGCAATCGATGCCATTCTACAACAGCATCACCAAGAGTTTTACCAACGTTATCTTTCATCCACTGCATTAAATCAATCGAAAAGCTGAATTTTGCACCTACTTGCTCGGTAAAAAATCTTCTGACATTGGAATTATTTTTATAATTATCTGTGATTACCGTATCGACAGTTAACGGTTCATTTTTCCAATTAAACTTTGATGTTGGTTTTTGAATTGATTTATCTTGTTTTTGACTAGTTTTATCACCAGTATTTAGATAATTAACAATCCGTTCTGCAATTTCAAACTTACCACCAGTGGTTTTAATTCCGACTTCGCGACAGTAAGCAATCAATTCTTCTTTTAACCAATACCAATTTTTGAATTCTTCTGCTGAGGAGATATTATTTAATTTAGGTCTTTCCATATTATTTTTATATCCGTTGAGCATAATTGAATAATAATTGGAACATAAAATATTATGTTTTTTCGTAAAGCACTACAAATTCTTAGTGGTGCGTTAAAAATAACGTTTATAACACATCCTACAAGAATATAAACAGTGATATTTATGAATATATTTATAAACCAATCCAAATTAAGCAATCAAACAAGAACAATTCTAATTGGTGGCTCGTCTCATGCAGGAAAATCAACTCTCGCTCAATCTTTAGCTGCAAAACTTGGTTGGAATTATCGTTCAACAGATAAACTAGCTCGTCATCCCGGAAGACCTTGGATACAAGATAATAAAAAGTTTATCCCACAACACGTTGTAGAACATTATCAAAATCTTTCTCCGGAAGAACTTTTTGTAGATGTAATATCCCATTACGAAAAAAACGTTTTACCCCAGGTTGAAGATATTGTTTGTTCTGAGGAATGTTTGATTATTGAAGGTTCTGCATTATATCCAGGATTGGTAAGGAATCTAGTTCGCGAAAATGAAGTTAAAGCAATTTGGCTGACAGGTAGCGAGCAACTTTTCCGAACTAGAATCTACAAAGAAAGTAATTTTGATAATGTAGGTGAAAATGAAAAGTATTTAATTGAAAAATTTCTCCAGCGTACTCTATTGTACAATCAACGGATGATGGAATTGGTTAGGAATCTGGGATTTATATATATTGATGTGGAATCAATTTCAAATACAGACGAACTTTCCACAAAATGTATGGAAATGATTCTCAAAAATTAATTCCAAACATTCCTAAGTGATGGAACATTTATAACTAACCAACAAAACACCACTTTCATAAATCTTGCTATTGGTAAGTTCAAGAGCAGTTGGTTGAATAACTTCCCCAAACAGGGGAATACCCGAACCCATCACAAACGGATTTATTTTTAAAATCATTCCATCAATCAAATTTTCATTAAACAAGGTTGTAGCGAGATTAGCTCCACCACAAAGGTAAATATCTTTTCCCGATTCATTCTTTAAGCTTCTTACCAATTCAGCTGCATTTTCCGAAACAAGCTCTACATTCTCATCCGGACTTGCTTTCATGGAACGAGAAAAAACATAACTTTTCATCATCGGATAGGGATTAGTTTTACCTTCTTCTAATCCCACCTCATAAGTTTTTCGTCCCATCAAAACGATATCGAATAATTTAAAAGACTCGATATAATCATTTACGACTTCACCTTCAAAGACAAAATCATTAAAAGAACCATCTTTCCTAGCAATAAATCCATCAACGCTACAAGCAACATAATATTTAAGTTTTC
>CAKZYM010000586.1 GCA_937884685.1 uncultured Calothrix sp. | reverse complement strand
GAAAGGGAAGTATCTTCACCAAAAGAATCGTCTCCTGCTCCTTCAGAAAGGGAAGCATCTTCACCTAAAGAATCTCCCTCAATTTCATCATTTAGGGAAACGTCTTCATCATCACAAACATCTTTTTCTTTTGACACTTCTGTTGTGTCTTCATCAGGAGAATTAGAGCCTTTTCCTAATTCTTTACTACTAGAGTTAGAAGGTACCGGAACTGTAAGCAACAAGCCGTGTAATGCTGTTGAGGCAAACAGCATTGATGGGGAAATTTGCCGTAATGGAACAAGCAAATTATTTAATAGAAATGACTTAATCATGTATTTGGCTCTGGAAATCTGGATTGCACAACGCCAATAAAAACTCAAGAAAAGACAGATGCACAGAGCGAAACCAGAGAGTTATGATGATGTATAAAGCATGAATTATCAAGTGCAAATTTCATACTTTATATTTTATTTGTGCAAATTTAAAGCATCATGTATATCAACCATAGCATTAACATTTCAAATATTGTTGTTTCATTCTACAAACTCGCTTGTTAGTTAAGGATAATTAAATCACATTATAATAAAGAGAACATTTTAAAATTAATCTAAAAAAATAATAATTACTATTACTTAAAAATCAAATTTTAAACGAATTTTAAACTTATATTGCTTGCTCCTTTAACGGTTCTTAACTGGTAAAAGGGTAGGGTATTTGTGGTAGACATCTCGCGTAGAACTCTATCCCCACAAATCGAGACACTATGAATTTTAAAGCTACCGCATTGAATCGCATCGTAACTTCTTCCGTTGCTGCTGCTGCTATTGTATTGAGTCCTGTCTTTGCAGCAGTTGCTCAAGCTGAAACTCTAGTTGGTGCAGGTGCTAGTTTCCCTGCTCCTTTGTACCAGAGATATGCTCGCGAAGTTCGCAAGACACACAAGAACTTACAAGTAAACTACACTGCTTGTGGTTCTAGCTGTGGTATCCGTAACTTCGTTAAAGGTACCGTTGATTTCGGCGGTAGTGACGCAGCGATGAAAGATTCTGATATCGCTAAAGTAAGCCGTGGCACAATCTTGGTTCCTACTGCTGGTGGTGCTGTTTCCGTTGTTTACAACCTACCTGGTGTTAACAACCTCAAGTTGTCCCGCAAGGTTCTACCTTTAATTTTCGCTGGTAGAATCACTAAGTGGAACGACGCAAGAATCAGAAAGGACAACCCTGGTGTTAGACTACCTAACCGCAGAATTACACCTGTTGTTCGTGCAGATGGTTCTGGTACAACCTTCATCTTCACCAACCACCTCAGCACCATCAGTGGCTACTTCAAGGGAAGAGTTGGTACTTCCAAGAAGCCAAGATGGGCTTTCAGAGGAGCTAGAAAGGGTAAAGGTAACTCTGGTGTAGCTGCTTTGGTTAAGCGTACTCGTGGTGGTATCGGTTATGTTAACTACTCCTACGCTCGTTTGAACAAAATTAAGTCTGCTAGAGTTCAAAACAGAAGCGGTCAGTTTGTTGCTCCTTCTTTGAGAGCTGCTAACACTGGTTTATCTAGTGTTAAGTTCCCCGCTAACTACCGCGTATTCGTTGGAGATTCTTCTAAGGGTTATCCTATCGTTGGTTTAACCTGGATGATGGTTTACAAAAAATATCCTTCCGCTGCTAAAGCTGCTTCTGTTAAGAAGTGGGTCAACTGGGTAATGACAAAGGGTCAAAGCTTCAACGGTAAGTTGCTTTACACCAGTATTCCTACCAGCGTTAGAAGACGTGTAATCAGACAAGTTAACAGCCAAGTTAAGTAATTAACTGAGGATGCAGAAGTTGAATAATTTTTATCCTGACTTCTGTATTTTCTCTGTGCATGTTGTGTTGGCTATCAATAAGTATTTTTGTTGTCTGTCTAACATGCTCGCAATCGTTAACTAAATGAAGAAAGGGTGGGTTTATACCCACCCTTCTCTTTAAGTGCGTATAGTGAACTTGATTTGAATGTAAGTCTCAGCCGACTATTAGGGGGGAGCAACAGGATTCATGATTTTTCAGGTGCAATCTTGAAATAGCATAATCCGAAATCCCGGACAGTTTTACAAATGGGGAAACCATATCAATTCCTACAATGAAATAGCTCCCTAAGACTGTACTGTTCTTAAAATCTAAAATCCAAAATCGAGATGACTGGTAATGGCTAATTCATCGATTCAAGCAAATTCTGTAGTGGATGACAAGGATAGTATTTTTGCTCAAGATGCAAAAAATCTATGGTTAGAGCAAGGGTTTAAGTGGCTGGTAAGAGCTTTTGCAATATTTGTCGTCTTCATGTTTATATGGATGATTTTTATCATCTTTGGGGAAGCACGACCTGCTGTTGTAAAGTTTGGGCTAGGATTTTTGTGGAGCCAAGAATGGGATACTGTTGAAGGAGTTTATGGTGCGCTACCCTACATTTACGGAACTCTTGTTAGCAGCTTTCTAGCGATTTTAATTGCTATTCCTGTAGGATTGGCAATTTCTCTTGTCACTAGTGAAGATTTTCTACCTTCTTACGTGCGTACTCCTGTGGCTTTTGTTGTCGAATTAATTGCTGCAATCCCTAGCGTAATTATTGGTTTATGGGGTGTTTTCGTTCTAATTCCGATTATCATACCGTTTCAAACCTGGTTATCGGAAAATTTGAACTGGTTACCCTTCTTCAATACCGAATTACCTAGTGGTGACAATTTATTAACTGCTGGAATTATTCTAGCTATCATGATTTTGCCAACAATGGCAGCAATCAGCCGCGATGTATTGATGGTAGTACCCCAGCATTATCGCAGTGGTTCTATGGCTTTAGGTGCAACTCGTTGGGAGACTATCGTCAAAGTATTGTTACCTAGTGGCTTTTCTGGTATTGTCGGTGCGACGATGCTGGCTTTGGGACGCGCTTTAGGCGAAACTATGGCTGTAACGATGGTGATTGGTAACTCTGAATTCATCAGTGCTTCACTGCTTGATGCTAGTTATACAATTCCGGCCGTGTTAGCGAATGAATTTGCTGAAGCTGAAAACAGACTGCACGTTGGAGCTTTGACTTATTTAGGTTTGGTTTTGTTCGTTGTGACTCTAGCAGTCAATATCGGTGCTGTGGTATTAGTGAAATTTCTGAATAGAAAGAATAAGTAGTTTATCTAAACGAAATTGCACGCAATTTAGCAATAATTTTGCTTGAATAATTCGCAAATGTCTTGAGTAGGTCAAGAGAAATGAGTGCTAGAAAACGTCCGGAAATTGATTTGTCTGTAGCCAGAGAAGTATGTAGTCCTCTTTCACCAGAAAGATTTGTATTCCAATACGGAATGACAGCGATTGCTTTCTTTTTTACGTTTTTGGCGCTTTTACCATTGTTCTCGATTGTATGGGAGATTCTCGGACGGGGACTGTCCAATCTCAAACCAGAAATGTTTGTCAATCAGGTAATTGATTTTGGTTTTGCTAACGCAATTGTTGGTACTCTCAAAATGGTTACTATTGGTTCTTTATTTAGTATTCCTGTTGGGGTAATGACGGGAATATTTCTGTCAGAATTTGGCAAGAGTTCCAAGGTTGCTTCTATTGTGCGCTTTGTAACTACTATTCTTGCTGGAGTACCTTCAATTGTTGTCGGTGTGTTTGCTTACGGTGTTTTTATTGCAACAACTAAGCAATTTAGCGCTATTGCTGGTGGTTTTGCTTTGGGTGTAATTATGCTTCCGGTTATTGCTTTGACAACCGAGGAAGTATTAAAGCTTGTTCCTAATTCTCTACGTTTAGCGTCCGCAGCGTTGGGTGGAAATCGATTTCAGACTACTTTTCGTGTAGTATTAGCTGCTGGATTACCCGGAATTACTACCGCAACACTGTTAGCAATAGCCCGTGCTAGTGGTGAGACAGCACCGCTAATTTTTACAGCTTTGTTCAGTAATTTTTGGGCTAAAAGTCTGTTTGAAGAAACAGCTTCCTTGCCTATATTGATTTATCGCTTCTATCAAGATGATAGACCCGAAATATTTCAGTTAGTCTGGACAGCTTCGATTGTGCTAGTAGGTTTAATTGTTTTGTTGAATCTTCTATCTCGCATAATTACCAGCAAAAAACTTAAGTAAAATTTCACCAAAATGATTTTAGATTTTGGATTTTAGATTATAAATAGTTGAAACTATGGAAATAATCTAAAATCATTAGTCTAAAACGTCCCAAATTGATTTATAGAGACAATCTAAAATTGTAAATTCAAAATTCCTCAAGCTCCAAATCCAAAATCCAAAATCGCAAATCCAAAATTGATTGACGCTTCTCCAGTTGCAGTTTATTCGATTAATCATCAAAGTTTCTTTCTTCATGAGTAACTTAATCCCAGCTATTACCGTCAAAAATCTTGCTTTCTACTACGGTACTTTCAAAGCACTTCAAGGGGTGTCTTTAGATATTTACCAAAAGCAAGTTACTGCGCTTATTGGTCCTTCCGGTTGCGGTAAATCAACTTTCATCAAATCTCTCAATCGTATCGGTGAATTAGAAGCTGATGTCAAGATTGATGGAAAAGTTAATCTGTTTGGTCAAAATATTTATTCCCCTCGCGTAAACCTAAATAGATTGCGTCGTCAAGTTGGAATGGTATTCCAAAAGCCTAATTTATTTCCCATGAGCATTTACGATAACGTAGCTTATGGAATCAGAATTGCTAGACATTGCCCTAAATCTGAATTGGATGGTATTGTTGAGGATGCAATTAAGGGTGCTGCATTGTGGGATGAAGTCAAGGATAAACTATACAAATCAGCTTTGGGTTTGTCTGGTGGACAACAACAGCGTTTGTGTATTGCTCGTTCCTTAGCAGTGCGACCAAAAGTGTTGTTAATGGATGAACCTTGTTCGGCTCTCGACCCTATCGCAACGATGAAGATTGAAGAATTAATTGATAGTTTGCGCGGTGAATTGACAATTGCAATTGTGACTCACAACATGCAACAAGCGCAACGTGTTGCTGATTTCACAGCATTCTTCAGTACTGATGAAAGTCGCGTCGGTCAAATGGTTGAATTTGGTACCACCGACCAAATTTTCAATAATTCTTTAGACCAGCGTACTCGCGATTATGTTTCAGGACGTTTTGGTTAAGATTTTAGTTTCTGCTGATATTATCAGGGTGCAGGCTCCGTTTTTTTATTTGGGCATTGAAAATAGAAAATAATATAATATACAGCATATTTCATCTTAATGAGGTACATTCTAACGGGCAGGGATGCCCGTACCACAAGAGTTCTATAAAATTTTTATGTACCTCATTTACCTGCAAGGTGCTGTAAAAGTAATTTTAATTAAATAATCAATATTTTTTGAAGTTGCTGAGTTAAGTTGTAAATTATGTTTTTTTACACTTTATTATCAAAATAAAATTCATGTAGAGACGTAGCACTGCTACGTCTCTTTCAATGTGAAATTAAGTTTTCATGTTTGGTTCAGCAATATTATATGTTTTCTCAGTATAGAGAGGTATATTAAAACCTCACCCCTAACCCCTCTCCTTATTAAGGGAATTTGTATTACATCTAAGTAAAAACTGCTATATTATGCATCAAAAAAATCATTTAAAAATCATAATTATTCAAATAAAAAATGGAATAGCTTCTACAAATTAAATTAATAGTAAACACTATTCCCAATTACCAATTACCTATTCCCAAAATAATCAATAAGCCCCACTTTTTTGCAGTACAGCTTTGAAGGTTTTAACAAATATTTTCAAATCAAGTAATATTGACCAATTTTCAATGTAAGTCATATCAAATTTCATTACATCCTCAAAATTATCAATATTCGCACGTCCAGAAACCTGCCACAATCCAGTAATACCGGGGAGAACTTCTTGACGAATAAAATGCTTGGTTTGAAATTTCTCTACATCGCGCATTGGTAAAGGTCGAGGAACAATTAAACTCATGTCACCAGTTAAAACGTTAAATAATTGCGGTAATTCATCCAAGCTATATTTACGCAAAACTCGACCAACTTTTGTTACTCTTGGGTCGTTTTTCATTTTGAAAAAGACACCATCTTTCATTTCATTTTTATCTTCTATGGAAGCTAATACTTTTTCAGCATCTACAACCATTGAACGAAATTTCCACATCAAAAATTCTTTACGATGCAAACCAATTCGTTTTTGACGAAAGAAGATATCTCCGGGAGAATCTAATTTGATTAGTATAGCAATTGAGATGTATAAGGGTGAGAGTAACAGAATTAAAAGTAGTGAGAAGCAAATATCAAACAACCGCTTTACTAGAAAATCAACTCCAGCGAAAACTGGTGCTGCAATTGTGGGGAAAGGTAATCCTCCAATCAAACTAAATCTAGATGTGGAGAAAGGGAGTCTATTCTCTGTCGGGAGAATATGTATAGTGATTCCCGCATTATAAAAATGCCAACAGAGGAAAGAGCGATTTTTTATTGAATCCCAAGAGATAAATACTTCTTCTACGTTTTGACTGCGTAAATATGCAAAGGTTTGTTCTCTGGTATCCCAATCCAAGCAGCTAGAATCAGCAAAACCCCGCACTGTATAACTATCATCTTTTTCTATGATTTCCATGAGTTGCTCCTTTTGTTGAGCATCTGCGATGAGAAACATTGAATGACGTATCATACCGTTTTGACGGAGAAAGTTAGTCACTAAATTAAATAAAAATCTAGCAGTACAAATACTTGCTATGGATACAAAACAGTAGAGTAAGTAGGTAGAACGAGCTATGTAGGTAGTTGGGTCGTAAGTGTAAGCGATAAATGATAGCAGTATTGATGATAAAGATACAGCTTTAAAAATACTCACATAATCGCGACGATGTACACCTGCTCGGTAAACACCAATTGTTGCAAGAATCGCAATTTGAACCCCTAAACTTAATAATAAAAAGTATGGACTCTTTGTCCATTCGGATTGTAAAGGAGAAGCATAATTAATTGCTAAACCCCAAGCCACAATTAGAGATAGTATGTCAATAGAAATTAAGGTAGCAACACGCAGGAATCGAATAAAAATTCCTCGTTGAATAGTAGCGCTTTGAGATGAACGTAAGTCCGGTTTAAAGTTATCTATGATTAGATTGCTGTGTAACACGACAAAAATACCTCTTGTGAATAAGTTACAAACGAATTGAAATACACCTCAGACTTATATATGTCTCTCTAAAAAACGAGAGTTATGAGTTTTTAGCCATTGATCATGCATATTAATCGCTTGATGCGAAGGAAGAGGATTAGCCGCATTTCTGAAGCTAGTAAACGGACAAGTCTTCTTCCTATTTTTTGCTATGCTTGACTCTAGATTTTTCTTTTAATGAAAGGTTTTGTTGGGTACCAGTAGAAACTCTTGTTTTATTTACAAAACTAAGCTGTGGTTGATTCTGGGTACCCCACATTTCCTGAATTAATAATTTGCTGATGAACCAGGGCTGAATTAAATAACGCTTCCATAGTCTTTTAGGTTCGCTAAATAGCCGGTAAGACCATTCCAAACCCATTCTCCCCATCCATCTTGGCGGAGTCGGAACCACTCCAGCAACATAGTCCATACAAGCACCACTAGGCAGAATTACGTTAGTTTGAAGCTGTTCGAGATTATCGAGAATCCAATGCTCTTGACGCGGCATACTCATTCCTACCATAACAATATGGGGTTGGAATGCGTTAATTGCTGCAATAGTATTCTGATTGTCTTGACTATCCTGACGAACATCGATGTAACCATGAGCGCAAGCAATTTTTAAGCCAGGGTATTCTTGACGTAAGATATCTGCTGCTTTGTCTGCGACCCCTTGTTTAGAACCTAAATAAAATATCCGCCAATCTTTGTTTGCAGCTTCTTTCATCAAAGGATATACCCAATCAGCATAAGTAACTCTGTGTTCTCGCTCGACAGAATAACCCCGTAGTTTACCAATTAACACTAAAGGCATACCATCAATATGGGTATAGTCTGCTTTTGCATAGAATGCACGCATTTTAGGGTCATGATGGTAAATATGTAAACTGTTCAAATTATGATTCGCAATAATCCATTTGCGCTGCATTTTAATAGAAATTGCGATTAAATTGTTGAGTTGAGTGATGTTTAATGCATCGACCTCAATACCAAGAAATTTTAACGGGGAAGAGTTCATATTTAAGGAAGAAGTATTAGTGTTTAGTCTCAAGTCGTCAGATTTGAAACAGAATTAAGCTGCGCGGATGATGAACCTTTTGCCAAAATTTGCTCAACACCTTTAACTAAAACTTGCACCCTAGAATTCCAACTGTGATAATTAACTATTTCCGTGCGGGCTAACTTGCCCATTTGTGGTAGATTTTGCTGTTGATGGAAAGCAGACAGCAATGCACGTTTTAAATCATCTTTATTTTCTGGTTGAAATAAAAAGCCTGTTTTACCATCATCAATCAGACGCTTTGCATCTTCAAAGGCTGACGCAACGACTGGTTTAGCCATTGACATGTATTCATAGAGCTTCATGGGTGAGAGATACATCTGACCCATTTGTAGCTGTATTTGTCCTGAAAAGCCGACATCAAATCCAGCTATATACTGCGGTACTTGCTGCCAAGGAACTCGACCAATAAAAGCCACATTTTCAGCAATTCCTAAGCTTTCGGCTAGGTTCTCCCAAGCAGATTTCATTGCACCATCACCGACTACTACTAGCGATATATCAAAACCAGTCTTACGTAATTCTGCTATTGTTTCTAACAGCAAATTTAACCCAGACCAAGCATATAAACTACCGACAAAACCTATAGTGAAACCGGGAAATATCCGTGATGGTTGATGTAGCTCGGGATTTAGAAAATCGATATCTACGCCATTATTTACTAAAACAATTTTATCGGCTGCAATATCGTAATCCTTTACTAAAATATCCTTTAGAGTTTCGCTAACACAAGCTAAAATATCACATTTTTTATATGCTTGAATTTCCATCCATTTTGCAATACCATCTAACACCAACGCTTTACGTTCTGCTTTCGCTTCGTAGAAAAGTAAAGCTTCAGCTTGCAAAATCCAGGGAATTCCTTGACGTTGAAAAATCCAACCCAAACATTGCAAAGTAGCAGCATATTCATAAACAAAATCTACTTTATCTCCTAGCTCTCGCCAACTTTTCCAAGAGTTGATAATACTAAGAGATAAACGAACCAAATCCACAGCTAAAGTGCGAAAAAATCCCTTACTAATTGCTTCACCAGAACCTTTAGCAGACCAATTTTGTGGAACTCTATCACCAACAATAAATGTTTCTACTTCCCAATTACATGTTTTAAAACCTTGAATAATTCCTAAAATACGAGAACGAGGTCCCGACATTTCCGCATCGGGATGTGTTGAAATTCGAGGTGCTGCTGCCAAAAAACCAAGCCTCAACGGCATTTTTTGCTCCTAGTTGATAATTGATAGTTGATAGTTGATAGTTGATAGTTGATAGTTATTAGTTGATAGTTGTTAGTTGATAGTTGTTAGTTGTTAGTTGTTAGTTGTTAGTTGATAGTTGTTAGTTGATAGTTGTTAGT
>CAKZYM010000585.1 GCA_937884685.1 uncultured Calothrix sp. | reverse complement strand
TTGCTAGCCCAATCAGCATGATTGTTAGCATTTAAAGTTACTTTAATCTTATTTTCACCAGGTTCAAGATTTTCGAGATAATACCAAGAACTATATAGCCTAGTAATTTTTTTACCGTTTACAAAAAGATGAGCGTGTCCTTCTCCGGGGTTAGGTGATGTATTAACTTTCTCAGGTGCAAATTGAAAATTGCTAACTTTCGCTTCAAGGTTCCATCCTTTCTTAGCATCTTTAACTACTACCACATCAACTGTTGGTATTTCTTCTCCTTGTGGGACTTCCATTTTCCCGTGTTTGTGTTCGCCATGTCCGCTTCCCATCCCAGCCACAGTCATCATCGCACTTTTACCAATCACAACTACGGAAATTAATGTAGCCGCCGCGACACAAAAGTGTTGAGCTTTCATAGTAAAAATCAGGAAAAAATTACTTGGTTCAACCCTATAATATAAGTGTTTATAATGATGATGTCAAAAGACAAGCTGTCATATTTTAAAAATAGTATTTTTATCACTTGTAAATCTTCACCCAAAGGGTGTGGATCATCAATCATCAATTACCTATTACCTATTTCTGAATCATAGGAATTTCAATCACAAAATCTGTACCATTTCCAGGTTTTGAATTACAGTAAAGTTTACCACGATGTTTTTCTACTATAATCTGATAGCTAATACACAACCCTAGTCCCGTTCCTTTCCCAACATCTTTAGTTGTAAAGAATGGGTCAAATAGTTTTGATTTTATTTTCTCAGGAATACCAATACCGTTATCAGAAATAATTATTCTTATATGTTTGTTTGCAGTTAAGTTTGTAGAAATTTTTATATAGTTAGGATTAAGTTTAATATCTTCAATATTTCGTTTTGAATTATAATCATCTAAAGCATCTATAGCGTTAGCTAAAATGTTCATAAACACTTGATTTAGTTGACCGGGGTAGCATTCTATGAATGGTATGTTACTGTATTCTTTGATTATTTGAATTTCTGGATGCGTAGATTTTGCTTTTAAACGGTTATGTAAAATCATTAATGTAGAATCAATTCCCGAATGAATATCTACTTGTTTAAAATCTGCTTCATCCAAGCGAGAAAAATTACGCAAGCTCAAAACAATATCTTTGATACGGGTGGTACCTTCTTTCATTGATTTGAGTATTTTTATCAAGTCTTCTTTAATAAAATCAAATTCTATATTTTCAAGTTCTTCTCTAATTTCTGTATCCGGATTGGGATAGTGATGTTGATAAAGTTCTATTAATCCCAATAAATCTTTAACATATTCACAGGTTGGAACAATATTGCCATGAATGAAATTAACCGGATTATTAATTTCGTGAGCAACACCTGCAACCATTTGTCCTAAAGAAGACATTTTTTCTGTTTGAATTAATTGCGTCTGAGTATGTTTCAGTTCCTGTAAAGTCTGTTTTAAACTTTGAGTTTGTTTCTGAAACTTTTCTTCAACTTGCTTCATTCGAGTAATATCAATTAAACATCCATACCAAATAATTGATTTATTTGATTGCAGTTCTGGTTTTGCTATTGCTTTAATCCATTTTTCCTTACCGCTTTCGTCTAAAAAACGCCATTCACATTCTAAATTTTCTAAAGTTTGAGCGGAAAGATTACCTTTCTTGATAAAAGTTGCAATATCATCTGGATGAATATTTTCAAATGCTAAATTAGCATTTTTTTGTACTACTTCTGGTTCTAATCCCAAAATCTCCTGACATCCAGAAGAAACGTAAGGAAATGATATATTTCCATCTGGTTTAACACGGTATTCATAAATCATTCCCGGTAAGTTATCAGTTAATTTTTGCAGTCTTGCTTGCGTTTGCTGTAATTGTGCTGTACGTGCTTCAACTTTTACTTCTAATTTCTCGTTCAGATTTTTTAATTCTTCCTCAATTTGCTTCCGTTCGGTAATATCTTCAACAGTTATTAAAATTCCGATAACGTTATTTTTTGCATCTCGTAACGGAATTTTATTAGTATCCATCCAAGCTTGTCTACCATCGGATTGCTTTTGAGTTTCAATGATGTGTAATTCAGCTTCACCTGAATCCATTACCCGTTTGTCACATTCCCGATAAAAATTTGCCTCTTCCACAGTCCAAGGCATATCATAATCTGTCTTGCCAATAATTTCTTCTGGAGAATTTAACCCCGCAGCTTTCGCACTACTTTTATTACATCCTTTAAATACTGAGTTTCTATCTTTCCAAAAAATTAGCTGGGGAATGCTATCAATTAATAGTTTGAGAAATTGCTGTGATTCCAGGAGTTCTGTCTCAGTTTGGTGAGATGCGATCGCACCACCCAAAGTACCAGCAGCAGCTTGTAGAGCAGACTTTTCCAGATTTGTCCAGTAATGTTCGCTACGACAGTTATCAAAACCAATAAATCCCCATAATTTACCTTTAATTTCGATTGGGGTCACTAATATTGATAAAATTCCTTGTGATTGTAAAATTTCTTGTTCGGTTTGAGGAAAATCTTTTATAAGTCCAGTAATTGCTCTACCTTGAGAAAAACTTTCGTACCAACGTGGGAAACAATCGTCATAAGGGAGATTTTGTAATTCGGGATTGTCGATTTCGGGAATAATACCTGGTGCTACCCATTCCCTCTGCTGACTCATTAACATCTCACCCGTAGTTGGATGGGGATGATTTTCAAAAACGTAAATCCTGTCAGCACTTACAGCATTTCCCAAAGCTGACAAAGCTGCATTTATTGATTGCTCGTAATTTTCGATAGTCAGCAAAAATTTACTTGCTTTTGCAATACCATCAAGTAAAACTTGATTCTGCTTAAGCTTTAATGTTAAGCAGTCAGCTTGAGGTAAATTAGCAATACGATTACGCAAAGTAAAAAGCTCTGTCTGCATAGCTTCATATGCATTTTTGTCAATAGAAATTAGATTTTCTGCCATGATATTTCTGGGAAATAAAAACACCCTGAAGAGACTAGTACTGTAGGACAGAAAAAGCAAAAATTTTTACGTGCATTCAACAATCAGTGCATTCCTTATATCAACACAGTTAGCAATAAAAATGGAATTGGCGTTTGAAATTTAGTTATGCTTTAAAGATTATAAATATACAAAATTTATAATTTATCAAAGCTGCATCAAATGCATAAAATCAGAAACTTATACTATCAGGTACTAGATTCGCTACAGTATTTATAGTTCCCATTTCGTGACCATAAGCAACATTTAAGCTATTTATTTTGAATATTATTTTGAAT
>CAKZYM010000584.1 GCA_937884685.1 uncultured Calothrix sp. | reverse complement strand
CCTAGAGGGATTGTTTCAGCCTCCGTAGCTTCTTTATTTGGTATTTTACTGACGCATCGAGGTTTAAACGGTGGTGATGCTATTAAAGCTTTGGTGTTTCTGACAATATTGATGACAGTATTTTGTCAGGGACTCACGGCCGGTTGGGTTGCCAAATTACTCAGAATCACTTCAAAACAAGCAACTGGAGCGGTAATTGTTGGTTGCAATCCTTTAAGTATATTAATTGCCCGATTCTTTCAAGAACGTGGGGAGACTGTAGTCATGATTGACACAGACCCAGAAGCAAGCGAGCAAGCACAAGCACAAAATTTGAGGGTTTTAACTAGCAGTGCTTTAGATGCCAATGTCCTTGAAGAAGCCGGACTTGATTCTGTAGGTACTTTTTTAGCAATGACTAAAAATGGTGAAGTAAATTTTGTTTTAGCTCAACGGGCCGCTGAAGAATTTGACCCACCCCGCGTCTTAGCTGTCTATCCTCGCGACCCACAGGCCAAAAATAAAAGTAAAGTTCTCCAAGCTTTTCTTCCCGAGTTTAAAATCAAAACCTGGAATCAACATCTTAATGATGAGCAGGTAAAACTGGGAAGCATGATTCTAAAAGACCCCGGTTTTTCTCTGCAAAAAATTCAGCTACAAGCATTAATCCGGACTGGAGACCTACTGCCATTGTTCGTAGAAAGAGACGATAAAATCAACTTGATGGCTGCTGGTGATACTTGGCAAGTTGGCGACCGTCTAATTTACTTATTGCACGACCCCAGACCGGATCTTCTTAAACGTTTGTCTGGTGGTAATCAATCTACTCGTCTTTCTTTGGAAAATTTACCAGAAGTAGAAGAAATACCCATCGGGAAATTATCTCAACTTTCTGCTACTGATGCACCAACACCTTGAATCAGTTCTTGCGGACTGCTGACTTGTTTTTCAACCCAAAGCACGCTGACTAAATGCACTACAGATAAAACAATGGCAGCAGTTGAGAGAACATAGCTGTGTATTGTATACAGACGTTGAACTGTCAAGGTACTAACACCACTACCTCCAGTCAAAATTTCTCTTAATTGCTGACCTATAAACGGAATAGCTTCAATGGTTCCCAATTCAATATTGAAGCGCCAAAATCCAACTTGATCCCATCCCAAAACCATTGATGTCCAGCTTAATCCAATTACAGCCAAGGTCAAGAATATTCCACTGACCCAAGCTGTATACCAAGTTTTGGTAAATTTTCTGCCTAAAAACATCACCACAATCTGAATTAAAGCAGCAACAATTATTCCATTCCCGGCAATGTGATGAGCTTTACGGAATAACCAACCGTACTGAATCTCTTCAGTTATCATCCTTAAAGATTGATAAGCCCTTCCAGAAGCAGCTTCGTAGTAAATTGAAAGCAAAATACCCGTACTCGCAGCAATTAAACCAAAAGTAATAATTACTACCGATAAAATCGTTGCCGTCCGTCGCATTACGACATCAAATCGGCTTTCTTGGGTAAGCATAGAACCTTCCTTTCTTAAAAAAGTTTACATTTATTATCATTCTAGCTAAGAAATATTAATTTTTAATGAAAAAGTACACATTTATGCTAAGTACTCCGACCAAATTGATAAAGATTGTTGCGAGCCATACCAAGGTTTAGTACTTCTTGGAGAATGCATAACATTTTCGATAACTAAATTTGTTGCTCCTTCTAAATGAGCGGCTTTGATAGGGGTAATTCCATCTCCCCAAGTGTTACCTTCACCACAAGTTTGTTTATAGCTGTTGTAGGCTAACCAGTTTCCTAACTTTCTTTTCCCGAAAATTGTTTTTCCTGCAACACAGACGTAATTAACATTTTTGTAAAATGCACCAGGGTAATTATTATTGACAAAATCCAGACTTGAGCGAGTCCAACGCTCAAAACTGATATGAGGTGTACCCAGAGTTACAAGAGTGGCAACTTTTGGATGACCTTTCCATATCGATAAATTGGGATTACCTTTACCATAAGCTACTTCCCCTAAATAAATACGCGATATCCAACCTCCTGCGGAATGACCAATTAAATTAACTTGAGAAGCATCTTTTTGCCGTAATATATCCTCAACAGTAGAATCTAAATATTTTAAAATCGGATTTACAGGTCTTCCTCCCAAAGTTGCTATCCAATCACGTCGTTGTAAAGGTACGGTAACTGTAGGAAAACCTAAATTTTGTAACGATTCTTCTAAGCTATGGTAAGCTTCAGCGCTTTCCAAAAATCCGGGTAAAATAACAGTGGGTAAAGGCATTCTTCTATTTCTTGGGTGCGGGATTTGAGACTTGATACTTGCCAAAAAAAATCGGTAAGGTATAACTTATACGTAAGTAGGTACTGAGATTAGTATTATGTGAGCATTATTAGTGAGTAAAGATAATCTATAATTAATGATTGTCTCAGCCTTACTCCTTGAAAAGTATTTTTTGAAATAGTACTCAAACTTCTGTTGCTTAGAGAATATCTAATTTTTCAGTTTCGGCTATCAATCATTTAGAAGTAATGCTTGTTGAATTATTTGTTTTCTTCGATAAATAATATAAAGCAGGACTATCAACTACAGCTAGAACTCAAAAAATAAGCGTAAAAAAGGAAAACTTCCGGAATTAGTTAAAAAACTTGTAAAAAAAGTATATACCTTTAATTATTATCAGCAGTGTATATACTTAGGCGTTTTATTAGCGTCAAACTGAAACATATAGTCATAAAGAGTTTTAAGATGATGATTTTCCGTCAAATATTAATATCGGGAATGTTACTTGTAAGTAAAATATATCCAGATTTTTTTATACATATTCATCCTTTAGATTAATCAACCGTTCCTCCAACTGGCAATGTTGCTATTATTAGTCTTGCCATAAAAAGTTATGCTAACCGTGAGGGACGCATCTGAAAGGGCTTGCCGTAATCAATAATTATTGCCTGGAATTACTGCCTTATATATTTAATTGCTAGTCAACCGCAACCAAGCTAAGTGAGCGATAACAGCCATGTCTTACGTCTCAGTACTGAAAAATATACCCGAATTCTTAAGCCAACCAGCTGGAATAGCAGCCATAGCATCCGTAGGCATACATGGTGCTATTGCTTTCATCCTGCCTTTGATGCCTGTTGACTCCGAATCAAGTAAAAAAGAATCTCCGGCAAGTGTCGGAATAATGGAATTATCTCAGGCAGAACAAGGTAGGTTACCCCAAAACAAGAGTCCTCAGATTCCAGCTTTACCCAAAGCTTCCTTGCAACCTGGGCTTACTCTACCTAGATTTGCAACTCAACCTACTCCTTTACCGAATCTATCAGCAGGTCAGGATTCTACAAAGGTGATATTACCACCTTTGCCTCAGTCCGGAGTGACTCCCAATGTTTCATCTTTACCAAAAACCAGGTCTTTGCCGGTACTTCGCCAACCCAATTTTAACTCCTCATTTAACGCTAAGGCGAAGTCTGGCGGTTCGTTTCGTAGTTTCAATCCTAGAGTTCAATTAGGGAATCCTACGCCATTAGTTTCTAGGAGAAGCACACCTTCGAGAAAATCGGCACCTTCCCGTAATATACCTGGCATACAGTCGGCACCATTGCCACCAGAACTTACCCGAGTACCAGCACCACCACCTCTTCCTTCTATGGGTAATCCTGGTATTAGTGCGGGTAATAGCGTGGCTATTAATCCACAAATTAGCCCTAATGCTGGTAATAGTGTCTCTGTAAATCAACCCAGGAGAATCAGCCCTGAAGAATTTATTGCTCCTACTAACAGAAATATCCCCAAACCCGGCGACAAACTAACCTTTGCAGGACAGAATGTGCGTCAGTGGGGTTCCCAGCCATCTGGTCCTAGAAGAGTTGTGTTGCCAAATCAACCTTCAGGAAATGTAAATACAGATCCAGCAGTTCATAACGGCAATGCATCAACGAAGAATCCAACAAAGTTAGCTTTGGCAAGACTGATATCAGAAGTTGAACAACGCTTTGAGAACGTTGAAGCAAAACCACCAATTTCTGAAGTAATCAAAACAAAGCCAGGAAAAGAAGGAAAAGTAGAAGGTACTATAGTTGTTGATTCTCGTGGGAAAGTTGACTACTTTAAGTATGTTGATAGGTCAGTTGGCTCTAAGCTAGACAAAGAAACCAGAAATTATTTTCGGAAGTATATCAAGGAAAATCGCGACACCATCCGAAAAAATGGTACAGCTAAAGTATACGCATTTGCTCTTGACTTCAAATCAGATGCGCCTAAAACTGTTGAGTTTTCCAAACCTGAAGATGGTAAAGTCGTAGACCGCTTGCGTGATGCTAAAGATAAGCCATCCGAGCAAAAACCTGAAAACTTATCTAGAAGCTCAACCCCAATAAAAATTGATGCGCGACCTTCTCGCGGTCCGGTAGTTGTTCCTACTAGTGATAGTTCTGCACCAGTTAAAATCAAGCAACCAGTTCAACTTAGAACTAACAAGCCTGACTCTACATCATCTGGTGGAGAAGTACGGTTAAGAAATACTCAAGAAGTGCCCAAGGTTCCATCAAAACCCAAGCCTCAAGCTAGAGTTAACGTTAAGGAACCCGTACCGCAAGCTACTTCTAAGCCATCACTTTCTTCCAGATTAAGAAATGTCAAAAAAGATTCTGAATCTGAAGATAATCAAAAAGCTTCTGAATCCAAGAAACTTATTCAGCGGTTACGTAAAATTCAAGAGCGGAGAGAAAATTCTAACTAAGTATAGTGGTTTTCAGTTGAGTGCAGTACAAGTAAAGTTGCTGAAAATCGGACGGGCAGGGATGCCCATCCCACAAGACTGTATTTGACTCAAGTGAAATTGGCTACATTTCTTTCCTGTAGAATAATAATAAAAGTGTAGAGACGTAGCAGTGCTACGTCTCTACACTTTTATTGTCAAAAGCCATTACAGTTTGTTTCATCAAGGATAAAATTCATCGCTACTAGGTCAAAATTCTCATACCAAATCTGTATGAAATTGCGCTCAATTACTCGCAGCCTATAAAGCTGGTGTTATATAAAAACAAAGCCCCTCTACAGGGGCTTAATTAAGCGAATCTTTATAGAAAAATGGTATTACGATTAACGCACTCAAATTTTCTATTCAACAATCACTTTACCGACCATACCAGCACCACGGTGAGGTTCGCAGTAGAAAGTATATTCTCCAGCAGGTGCATCTGCTGGAATTGTGCTTGTAAATTCTTGTCCGGGACTCATTACTAATTGCTTATGAGAAAGTCCTTTAGCTAAGTCAGCGCTCTTTGCAGGGTTTTGAACGGCATCAAATACAACGTTATGGGGAGGAACTTTGTTATTGAGCCATTGAATGGTATCACCAGGTTTTACTGATATTTTAGATGGTTGAAACGCCAGCATACCTTTATCACTACCCAACTTAATAGTGTGTGTCTCAGCAGCAGCGCTAGGGGTAAAAGCAACGAAACTGCTAACAACTACCAGCATAGTCAACGCGGCTAAACCTAAACGACGTAAAGTGGACGCAATCAATTTCATCGATTTCTCCTAACAACAGTTTTTATTATCTTTCTTCTATTGTAAATAAAATTATGCCTAAATACGACAATCTGTCATAGATAAAAATTTTTGTAAATAAACAACGCAGTTTACGAAAGATGTGATTGTTGATTTTGTTCTCACGGAGTGGGGAGTAAGGAGTAGCGAGTAGCGAGTAAAGAGTAGGAAGTAGGGGAGGGAAATTTTGTAAAAGTATAAAAAAATAGATTATTCGGTTATTGAATAATTGCGAAAAAGCTCTGAAAGACTTGACAAGCGCGGTCGCGCTCCGCTAAAGCAATTCCCAATCCGCAATCCCTGATTCTTTATTCATCAAGTCCGAAGGTGTCAGTTCCCCAACCGGGAGCCTTTTTGGCTGCGGTAAGAACGAACGCGGCTAAATTCTCTACTTGTGGTTGAGATAGTATACTCGGGGTAATTTCGCGACACCAAAAGGTTTCTTCGCTACCGTCATAGGTCATAGGTTGCCGCATATAAGAAACCAAAGCGTTAACATTATCGCGGGAGGGATTAGCACCTTTGAGGGTGTCTAAAGCTAAAGATTGTTTTGGATTGGGTAATGTTGAACCACCGACATGACAATTAATACAGCTATCTTCAAAATATCTTTTACCATCAGATAACTCTTGTGGAGAAAATTCTCGCGTATTCCCCATATCATCCAATTCTAAAGCAATAGGCTCTCTAACCCTTAAGTAACGGCTGATGTAAGGTTCAATTCCACCAGCTTGGGCGGGTAAGCAACTGCTGAGAGCTACAAATATTACAGCGGTAGAAACCAATAAAAAACGAGATATGAATTGATACAGCATTATTCTCTAAGCACAAATAGAATAATCATTAGCCCATAGCTTGTAAATCATTAGTTTTGATTTACTTACTACAGACTAATGACTAAAAATTAATCATTAATTGATTTGTCAGAGTTTAGTAGTAAATCTTACCACCACCCCACTTGTCACCTACAATCTTAGGCTGCAACAAAACATGACCGGCGATCGCCTCTAAATCTTCTTCAGTCAAATTACGCATTTCTTTGTATATATCTGCGCTTTTCAAGCTGGGATGCAATTCAGAAATCTCGATTTCTCCATCATAGGTAGTGGGATTTTTCATATAGTCCACTAAACCTTCAATGTTATCTCGTGATGGGGTTGCCAAAGCCAAAGTTTCAGGGTCTAATCCCACGTTTTGGTTTGTCTTAGTTACACCACCAGCATGACACTGGGCACAAGTGTCATTGAATAAGCGTTTACCTGTTTGAACTTCTTTTAAGCTCAGTACGTAGGTATCACCATCTTCGTTCAAAGTTACAGTACGAGTACCTTCATCAAGTTCTACTGCACCAGCGCTACCGACAAACAACTGAAAACTAAGGAATGCACCAGCAATAAAAATGCTAATTAATCTCGATATCATGTTTCCCCTCAAAAGTTCAAATGCTCAACACAGCAATAACAGCGACAGCTTAATTTCTTATTGTTAAGAGTCAATACAAAAAGTTTTTTTGCTATTAACCCGCTCATTATAGGCAAATTTGGCTTAATTCAAAACCAGGTACGTATTGAGAGCGGTTATTTCAGACAAAAATTAGGAAATAAATAAATTGCGGTATTCTTAAAGGTCAGATGTCGGAATTTATCAAAATTTACATAAAAATTTATATAAAAATTTATATAAACATTTGTAAATTATTCTTATCCAGACGCATCAAGAAAGCCCGATTCAGCCTTTTTAAGCTGTAATAGACCGTGATTTCCGCGATTCCATCGGCTTGTAAAACCCATAATGGTTATCAACTCAGACAATAAGATTAAATCACTGTAATACAATTATCACTCCAAGCGTGCAATTTGTTGCTCAAAGTACATTTGAATTGGGAAGAGGGGATTGGTAATGGGTAATTGGTAATTGGTAATTGGTAATTGGGGATTGAGAGACAAGGAGACAAGGAGAAATTAGTTTCTAATTCATAACTCTTAACTCTTAACTCTTAACTCTTAACTCTTAACTCTTACCTCCTAACTCCTAACTCCTAACTCCTAACTCCTAACTCCTAACTCCTAACTC
>CAKZYM010000583.1 GCA_937884685.1 uncultured Calothrix sp. | reverse complement strand
CTTGCTACTTGCTACTTCCTGGTCTTAACTACGATTTTCAACGCCGACCTACTTAACAGCAAGAAAAAACTAAAAAACCCAGTTGATAAAACCGGGTTCTTGATGATTTTAATGATAGCTACAAATTTTGATTGGTAAATCTTAAATTGGTAAACGGTCTATATCTTTGTTGTGACCAATTACCACCATAGTTGAACCTTTTTCAAATCTTTTATGAGGGTCTGGATTAATAATAAATTTTTCATCACCACCATCATTGGTTTTATCGCTTATGGCTAATACATTTAAACCGTAGCGGTTGCGAAGTTGAAGTTCTGCGACTGTTTTGCCATCAAACTCATCGGGGATAGCGATTTCAACAATACTGTTATCGGGGTCGAGGTCAAATGTATCTAGAATTGCGGGTTTTGTGAGTGTTTGCGCTAAAGCACAACCGGCTTCATGCTCGGGAAAAACAACTCTATCTGCACCAACTTTTCGTAGTAATTTGCAATGAACTTCACTCGAAGCTTTAGCTACGACGTTTTTTACACCGCCTTCTTTAACATTTAAAGTAGTAATAATACTTTCTTGAATATAATTCCCAATTGCGATGATTACGGTATCAAACTCAAAAATACCAGCTTCTTTGAGTGCGGCTGATTCTGTTGAGTCTAACTGTAAAGCATGACCTGTTATTTCCTCTGTCAAAGCTTGAGATACGCGCTTTTCATCAATATCTGTTGCAAGAACTTCGTAACCTAACCGATGCAAAGTTGAGCAAACAGAACGACCAAAACGTCCTAAACCAATCACAGCGTACTGCTGATTAGTTTTATTTAAAGTACGAAAAAACCCTAATGAGGACAGATTCACTATTGTTATCCTTAGTTATTACAGCTTTTGTATAGCTCAAAAAAATCGGTCATGACGAATAAATGATAATTTATATTCATAATTGTTTGTCCGATTAAATTTATTTTATCATTTTAGACTAATTGAATCAGTTATTACCTGATTAGACTATTAATTGAATAGTTTTAAGAAGTATAAACTGATTATTCTGATTGTAAGAATTATCCTACAAGTAAGTCTTCTTCCGGATAATGAACGTTGCTGGGTTTTGGGTCGCCAAGTACGGCGGACATTAATAATAAAACTCCAACTCTTCCCATATACATAGTCAGAATTAATATTAATTTACCCCAAATTGAAAAATCACTAGTTATTCCTGTAGAAAGTCCTACTGTTGCATAAGCTGAAACTACTTCAAACAATATTTGAATAAAGTCAAATGTAGGGTCTGTAAGCGAGATTAAAATAGTACATATGATTACAGCGGTTACGGAACCAACTATCACACCGACGGCTTTTAATATTAAAGATACTGCAATGCGACGTTCGTAAAGTAAAACTTCTTCTTTACCTTGAAGAATTGATTTTGTGCAGCTGGTAAGTACTCGAATAGTAGTAGTTTTCATCCCTCCACCAGTACCTCCAGGACTTGCTCCAACAAACATGAAAGCAATGGTAATAAAAAGTCCAGCAGTTGTCATACCGCCAATATCTATACTGTTGAAACCAGCAGTTCTGGTAGTCATTGATTGAAACCAAGCTGCTAGAAACTGGCTGCGAATGCTGAGATTTCTGAGAGTTTCTGTATTTCTGACCTCTACAAGAAAAAATCCTAATAGTCCTAAAAATAGTAAAAATAGTGTTGTGCTAACAGCAACTTTATAGTCTAGAGATAGCACGATATTCCGAGGATTTCGACGTAACCTATCGCGCAGCCAGAAAAACATTTCTAAAATTACTTGATATCCGATTCCACCAAAGATAACCAAACCGGAAATAGTAAATACTAATAAAGCTGAAGAATTGTAATCAACTAAGCTATTTGAAAATAAGCTAAAACCGGCATTGTTCCAAGCACTAATGCTATGAAAAATTGCATACCACAATCCTTTATCCCAGCCAAAATCGGGAACAAACACTAATAATAATAAAAAGATTCCCGTGATTTCAAAAATTAACGTTACCGCGATGATGGAGCGGATAATATTACCGCTACCTTCCATTTCTCGTCTATCTAAAGCTTGTTGAATGGCGATTTTATGTCTTAAATCAAATCTACGACCGGTCAACATAATTAAGAAGGTGGTAAATGTCATATAGCCCAATCCACCAACCTGTGCAAGTACCAAAATGACTAGCTGACCCGAGAAAGAAAAGTCAGTACCAGTATCAACCACAGCCAAACCAGTTACACAAACTGCTGAAGTTGCTGTAAATAGAGCCACAACTGGGCTATTCCAATTACCAGTAGCTGTAGAAAAAGGCAACATTAATAGGATAGTTCCTAAAGTAATTACTGCCAGAAAACCAAAGCAAATTTTTTGAGAAGAGGTCATTTGGATTTTAGATTTGAGATTTTAGATTTTGCGGAAAGTTGAGCCATTTTGCGGTCTTGGGGAGCCACTGCGTTGTGGTGTAGATGTTCTTCCCCTAAATTCTCTTGCTCAAGCTTTCCAAGACGGATTTTTGATTAAAATTAAATATTTTAAGGTTCGGAGGTTCCCAATATCCGTAAAAACCTTGTTTGCTTATTCGACCCAAAATGACATTTCATAGACCCCTATTGAAATTGTTTTAAAGCCTGTTGTGACATTCGAGGCTCTATCTTGGGACTTGTTTTTTAGTTTAAAATCCAAAATTAAAGCAATCATACGTAAAAAGCACTAATCATGATTTATTTCATCTTATTGCGGATAGAGCGTTTTTTCTTATAGAAATAAAACACCTCGTTCTAATTCAAAAACACACATGGTAGCCTACCAGTATGTGTTTTTTAATTCTGCGACAGTCTTAACATTCCTCAACTCATGACAGCAACACTAACTCAGCAAATTCAACAGTTTTACGATGCTTCCTCGGGTCTTTGGGAGGACATATGGGGTGAGCATATGCACCACGGTTACTACGGTGCAGATGGTAAGGAGCAAAAAGAACGTCGTACAGCACAAATTGATTTAATTGAGGAGGTGCTGCAATGGTCGGAGGTGCAGCAAGCTGAAAATATATTGGATGTTGGTTGCGGTATCGGTGGAAGCTCCCTGTACTTAGCAGAGAAGTTTAACGCTAATGCAACTGGTATTACCTTAAGTCCAGTACAATCAGGTAGAGCAAGCGAGCGAGCTATTGAGTTTGGTTTACAGGATAGAACCAATTTTCAAGTCGCAGATGCTTTAAATATGCCTTTTGAGGACAATAGCTTTGATTTAGTCTGGTCTTTAGAAAGCGGCGAGCATATGCCGGAGAAGCAAAAATTTTTACAAGAATGCTACCGAGTACTGAAACCTGGTGGAAAGTTGATTTTAGTAACTTGGTGTCATCGTTCTACGGATAAATCGACCTTAACTGCGGACGAGAAAAAACATTTAGAGCAGATTTATGACGTTTACTGTTTACCTTATGTGATTTCTTTACCCGAGTATGAAGAAATTGCTCGTCAACTACCTTTACAAAATATTCGGACTGCGGATTGGTCGCAAGCTGTGGCTCCTTTTTGGAATGTAGTCATTGATTCTGCTTTTACTCCCAAAGCTTTTTTCGGTTTACTCCGTGCTGGTTGGAAAACAATTCAAGGTGCTATGTCTTTGGGTTTGATGCGTCGCGGTTACGAGCGTGGTTTGATTAAGTTTGGATTGTTATGTGGAAGTAAATAGTTAGGAGTTAGGAGTTAAGAGTTAGGAGTTAAGAGTTAGGAGTTAGGAGTTAG
>CAKZYM010000582.1 GCA_937884685.1 uncultured Calothrix sp. | reverse complement strand
TTTAAAATTCTTTGTAGATTAAAAATACAGTAATTCCCCCGTGTAATTACAAGTTAAGATGATACAAGTCACAATTTTTTATATTTTTGCATTGATTATATAGAGATAATACGGGATAACATTATTCTTGATAGTCTTCTCAAAAAAATATGACGGACATAATAATATTTGTAGTGTGGCTGACAATTGGCTTTATTGTTTATCGACTTGTTTCTAAAAAATCCGTAAAAACAAAATCATCAAACTACAAAATAAACAAAAGTTCGCCTTTATTTAGTAGCGATTATTATCCCATCAATAAAACAGTCAATCAAGAACTTTATCAACCCGTAGCAAAATGGAGCGGTCGCTTAATTTTACGAGTTGAACAGGTGCAGGAGCGCTTTGTTGAATTTGAGGTGCAAAACGCTCCCGATTCATATATCTATTTGCTTGGTAAAGTTGTGAAGTTGAGGTGGGGTAGCCACAAGAAAGTACAAGAATATGTCAAACGAGTCAGCTTTGACGTTAACTTTATTAAGCAAACAAAGAAAAGTCAGCAGAAAGGTATGATTCATCCTGTAAGGTTGGACGGACTTTCTCAGGTTGACCCCTTAGAATCCTTAGCAGGTGCAAGACCGATTGATGATGTCTGCGTTATGCTATCGAATCCAGAAGTAGGAACTAATGCACAAGGGGAAACTGAATTAATTATTGATAGCGAACCCACTCAAATTGTCGGACGTTTCGTTGGACTAGTCAAAATTTTATCAAGGGTAGATTCAAAAAGCGATTTATTTCAAGTTCGTCACCATAATAAAGCAACTACAAACTTTTATAAGGGAATCGAAGAAATTATTTGTATACCGCAAGTACCAGAAGATACAAGAGGAATTGCTCGTTCTAGTAATAAAGGTATAGAAAAATCGCAACTAAATTTGCAAGGCTGGTACATTTACGGCGCATATAATGCTGAAGGAACTTTTGTAGTACAGGCTATTGAACCACGTGCTTTAGTGCAGTTAGAGCCACAAAAAGTAATTACAAAATCCTCAGAAATATTTAAATATATAAATCGAGGCATGTGGGCGAAAACCAAATTACTAAAAGGAAAATGTCAGACAGTTTTATTAGCAGATAATCAGAAAAACAAACAAACTGCGGTATCCCAATGGAAATTAGGCGATAAAGCTATAGCGATACATTTATTTGGGGGTATTGGTGGTGAAAAAGCAGAAACAGCAGCTTGGCTTCCGGTTCCGGGTCATCTTTCTTATGGAATTGCAGAAGTAGTTAGGGATAGTTTTACTGATGAATTACGCTTCGATATTATTTACTATCAAGTCTACGGTCATAACGTAGACGGGATTGTTTCTGGAAGCATAACTTGGGCTGCTTATATGGGTTCATTATGGCAGGGTTGGTTGGGAACTCGTCCCGTAAGCGATATTTTATTGAAATACGAACCGATAACTACCGACTACGATTTTGATGGAGTTAAACTGTCACCTTTAACAGAATTTATCGAAGAGCAAAGAGAAATTATGGCTCGTTATCGCGTTGGAGATGGAACCGGAGCATCAATCATTACTCCCACTGCTTCCTGCGTTCAAGATTCTAATCAAGCACTTTACGCCACAGTGCATGATATACGAAAATTTGTAGAATTGAATCCAACAATTAATGATTGGTTAAAAAATAATCCTGAAGACAAGCAAACTCAGTACTTCAAAGAATTAATCTCTCTAGGAGATAATTTAGAAAAGCAGTTAATTCCCCTGGGGGTCATACGAAAAGACTGGCAAAAAAATGTCAAAGATTTATTCGGAACCAATAATAAAAACGACAACATAATTACAACAGTAATAAAAATGCTCAAAAGCTGGCGAACCGTATTTCCCAAAAGAGCGCAAGACGAAACCACCAAAATTTTTATCAAGCAAGGAGCTATGGCTTGGGTTTTAAGAACCAATCAGGTAGGAGGTTTTGATTACACCATCGCACCAGTTGCTCCGACTACTTTGTTTAAGAGTTAGGAGTTGAGAGTTAGGAGTTAGGAGTTGAGAGTTAGGAGTTAGGAGTTGGGAGTTAGAAACTGGTAACTGATAACTGGTAACTGATAACTGCTCACTGATAACTGCTCACTGTTC
>CAKZYM010000581.1 GCA_937884685.1 uncultured Calothrix sp. | reverse complement strand
ATTTCTATTTTACCTTGCGAACCTTGATGATGGATAATCGCATTATCAATTAAATTCGTAAATACTCTTCTTAATAACATACCCTTTGTGGTTAGAGTGGGCATGGTATCTTTCACTTGGATAGTAAAATTTTCTGGTGGTGCAAGGTCATTAATAATTTCAGCTAAAAGCTGATTCACATCCACCTTTTCTTCTGCATCTTGTACGCGTCCAATGCGAGAATATTGTAGCAAACCGTTTATCAAAGCTTCCATACGATAAACTCGTTGACGGAGTAATTCCAAGTGACGTAGATTATCTGGTTCCAAACTATCCAACAAATCATCTTCTAACCACTGAGAAAGATTTGCTATCGCTCTCAAAGGAGCTTTTAAATCGTGGGATGCGACATAAGCAAACTGGTCTAATTCAGAATTGCGTTTCCTTAATTTGGCTGTAGTATCAGTTAATAATATATTTAATTCTTCTTGCTCTTGCGCTCTAAGAAGCAGTTGAGTTTGCGCTTGCTTGCGCTGACTGATATCGTTAATAACTCCCAGAAAATAATCGGGTTCACCATTTATTTGACGCACAAAAGAAACAGTTATTTCGACCCAAATTACAGAACCATCTTTACAAAGATAGCGCTTTTCCATCGAGAAATTTTTAACTTTACCCGATAATAAATTGCGAACTTGGTGTAAATCGCTTTCTAAATCCGCAGGATAGGTAATTTCGTGAAAAGTCAGTTCTAAAAGTTCTTCGCGAGAGTAACCTAAAATATCGCAAAACTTTTGATTAACTCGAATAAATTTACCATTATTATCAGCGTGACAGATACCTACAGCTGCTTGTTCAAAAGTCGAACGAAAACGCTCCTCACATTGTCGTAATGCTTTTTCCGATTTCTTTTGATTTGTGATATCCGTAACCGTACCAACATGACCTATGAATAATCCTTTCGTATCAAATTCCGGGACAGATTGAGCAAACACCCAAACCAAAGAATTATCGGGACGTTGGAAACGAAACTCGCATCCAAAATTTATTTTTTCCTCTAAAGCACGCTCGACTTGTGCTTCTACTCGTTCTTTGTCTCCCGGATAAATTATGAAACGCCATTCTTGGTTAATTACCCGGTCAAAAGTATACCCAGTTATGTCACACCACCGTTGATTAACATAAACTAGATTCGCCGACGTATCGCAACGATAAATACCAACAGGAGAAATTTGAGCTAAAGTACTGTAGCGACGCTGACTTTCTTGTAAAGCTTGTTCCGCTTTCTTGCGCTCGGTGATATCGGTGACAGTCCCAGCCATCCGTAAAGGCTTACCGCCGTCATCATAATAATAGCGGCCGTAAGATTCAACCCAGCGCAAAGTACTATCGGGTAAAACTATCCGATACTCGCAAATATAATCAACCCGTTCTTTCAGCGCAGTTTTCCAAGCAGCTTCAGCCAACTCTAAATCATCAGGATGAACCCGAGAAGACCAATCTTCATAAGTATGCTCCCCATTTCCCGGTTCGTAACCGAAAATCACATCGTGATAAGGAGTCCATATATTCTTATTGGTAAAAGAATCCCAATACCAAGAACCCATCCTAGCAGCATCCAAAGCCAAAGTTAATCTCTCAAAGTACTTTTCAATCTCGGTTTGTACTTCTTGCTGTCCCAAATCGCTAAAATCTTTCCCAAAGCCAGTTTGACCTTGGGAAATGTTATTTTGTTCGGAACGAGAGCCACTTTGATTCATGATTCATTTCGGGTAAGGAGTAGGAAAAATTAAAAGATAAAAAAAGAACCTTTTTATGGGTTCGCTGCTCCCCAGGTTTCCTTAGTACACTAAAGCGTGATTGTCTATTATCTGCTGTTGAGTGGGATATATTCCTCTTATTTACAAAAGTAATATTCCTAGCCCAGTTTTTCCAGCTTCTAGAGTTTAGTTGTTTGAAAAATCCGTATCTATCGCAAGGATGAAATATCAAAAATCAAATTATAACTATTGTGAAGAAAAGGCTTATGATTTGATTTGTAAACGCAATTAAGAGAAGTATTGAATAAATTGCGGATAAATATCATTACAATAAATATATTCATTCTTATAAAATAGTTCTGCTATCTTAAATAGGGTTTTGAATAATGTGGGTAGAGGTTTCATTGATATGAGTGAGATAAAAGTAGTCGTAATTGAAGACCATAATTTAACTAGGATAGGTTTAAGAGCGGCTTTGGAAACTCGCGAAGACATCAAAATTGTTGGTGAAGCTTCCAATGGAACTGAAGGTTTAAATCTTCTCAAGAGCTTAAAACCGGATGTTGCTACAATTGACCTCGGTTTACCAGATATAGACGGTATTGAATTAACCCGAAGATTTCGGCAATATCAAGCAGAAATCGACAACGAAGAAACCAAAATATTGATATTAACCATGCAGAACAGCGATGAAGCAGTACTAGCAGCTTTTGGTGCTGGTGCTGACTCCTACTGCATGAAAGATATTGAAAGCGATAAATTAGTAGAAGCAGTTATTTCCACAGCTTCGAGTGGTTCCTGGATTGACCCAGCCATTGCAGATATTGTACTGCGACAAGTACGTCAAGAAGTCACCGAAGGAAAAGCAGGTGGAGAGACAAAAACGGTTGCAATTGAAGCAGTAGATCCAGAAGTTGAAAAAGTTATAGAAACCTATCCATTAACAAAACGGGAATTAGAAGTATTAGAACTCATAGTTTCCGGGTGCGACAACGCATCAATTGCCAAAGAACTATACTTGACAATCGGTACCGTAAAAACCCACGTTCGAGGAATCCTCAGCAAACTTTGTGTCGATGACCGCACCCAAGCAGCAGTACGTGCATTACGCTCGGGAATAGTTCAGTAATCAGTTATCAGTGAACAGTTAATATTAACCAGCAAACAATGAAAAGTTAACAATTACTGTTCGCTGGTTATAATTCTC
>CAKZYM010000580.1 GCA_937884685.1 uncultured Calothrix sp. | reverse complement strand
AGTGCGGTGAAACTCAGGTGCTTTGTACTGTTAGCGTTAACGAAGGGGTTCCAAGATTTTTGGCGGATAGCGGTAAAGGTTGGTTAACCGCAGAGTATCGAATGCTGCCCGGAGCAACCCAACAGCGACATCACAGAGAAACTATTAAATTATCTGGAAGAACCCAAGAAATTCAGCGTTTGATAGGACGTAGCTTAAGAGCTGCTATAGATTTTGAAGCCTTGGGGGAACGTACTTTGACAGTAGATGCAGACGTTCTGCAAGCCGACGCTGGAACCCGTACCACATCTATAACTGGTGGATTTGTCGCACTGGCGATCGCCATCTCCAAATTGATGAATGAAGGTGTTTTAAAACGCTCCCCACTGATAGGACAAATTGCTGCTGTTTCAGTAGGTTTATTAGAGAAAGAAGCATATTTAGATTTAAACTATCCCGAAGACGTTGCAGCGGAAGTAGATTTTAACGTAGTAATGAATCAAAACCAAGAAATAATTGAAGTTCAAGGAACAGCAGAAGAAGGTAGCTTCAGCCGTACTCAGTTAAATAGCTTATTAGACTGTGCTGAAAAAGGAATCGAGCAGTTATTAGCAGCACAGCGAGAAGCGATACCAGATTGGGAAAAGGTAATGGGTAATAGTTAGGAGTTAGGAGTTAGGAGTAGTTATTAATTTCTCTCCCTCCCTCACTCCCTCCCTCCCTCACTCTCCCCCTCTCCCCATTCCCATTCTTAAAAGTTTCACAAGTAAAAAGCAAAATTTTCATATCAGCGCTATTGTTATGCGAGAAGTGAGCAAAGTTGTTTTAGCTGATGACTAAGAAAGTTGAAGTGTTACCGGATAAGAAAGCTTTGGTAGAGCGAGCGCTGGCTCTAATTTTGTCAAAAGCAGAAACTGCTATTCAACAACGGGGACGCTTCACTATTGCGTTGTCTGGTGGTAGCACTCCTAAACCTTTGTATGAAGCGCTGGGTAAACAGCAACTGCCTTGGGATAAAATTCATGTACTCTGGGGTGACGAGCGATATGTCCCTTCCTACCATGCTGATAGCAATCAATTAATGGCTCGTACTGCTTGGTTGGATAAAATTAATATTCCAGCAGAAAACATCCACGCAATGGCTACCGATGCAGCAGAACCTGCTGAAGCTGCGGCTCAGTACGAACAGGATTTACAAAAATTGTTTAATTCCAAGCCTGGAGAATTTCCCGCAGTAGACGTAATTTTGCTGGGAATGGGCGATGATGCTCATACTGCATCTTTATTTCCTCACACAGAAGCATTGAAAGTTACGGATAAGCTAGTTACAGTAGGCAACAAAGATAGTTCTGTGCGTCTAACTTTCACTTATCCATTTATCAACGCAGCCGAATGCGTGATGTTTTTGGTAGCTGGTGAAAACAAAAGACCGGCCCTAGCTCAAGTTTTTGCACCAGAAGCATCTGAAACTACTTACCCTTCTCGCTTGATTCAACCCCAAAAAGAACTTTTGTGGCTTTTAGATGAAGCTGCTGGTGCGGAAATCAAAGTTTAACTGCGAAATTGTAAGTAATTGTTAAAATCAAAAGCGACCTAAAGATTTTGGATTGGGGATTTTAGATTTTGGATTGATTGCGAACGGTTTCTAGACCCTAGTTTCAACTAGGTCATAAATTTAAAATCGTTAATCCAAAATCTTCAAACCCTTCTCCTGTAATTGATGAAGAAAATCCAAAATCCAAAATCCAAAATCAATTGACAGATGCTCGTCTGCTTGCCAGCACTATTTTACGATGAACTTGAAAAAAGGTTTAATTCCATGATTGTTTGCCCGAACTGCAATCATCCCAACCCAGATGGCGCTGTCCAATGCGAAGCTTGCTATACCCCCCTACCGGCAACTACTGCCTGTCCGGGCTGCGGGGCAACCGTGCAAGCAGATGCGTCTTTTTGCGGACAGTGCGGTTATAATTTACGCTCCACTCTTTCCGGAGTCGAGCCAACAGTTGCTCCTGACGCTCCAGTTGATGTACCTCCTGTAGGAGACCCAGTAACTGCTAATCTCAATCCCGGTGAAGCTTCTGCTTTACCACCAACAGCAGTAGCAATGCCCCAAGGGCTAGGAACTCCTTCGGAAGGTAGTCCTCCGCCGACAATTCCCTCCCAACCTATAAGTGGGGAACAAGAAATAGCAGCTCCACCTCCAGTCGTTACACCACCTCCTGTTAATGTTGTTGAACCTGCATCTGAATCTGAAGAAGAGGAAGAATCTTTCTTTGAAGCATTACCAGATTTAACAAAAGAACCGGAAACTGCATCTGCACCCGAACCTGCACCTGCACCAGAACCGACACCAGAACCAGCACCCGCACCTGCACCTGCAACCGCACCAGCAAGTCCTTCTCGAACACAATTACAGCAGGTAACCGCTCGTCTAGTTCACGTTAAAAGCGATACACAAGTCGAGCTACCGCAAAACCTTTCCGTAATTCACATGGGTAAAGCAAACGACCGCGTTCCTCCCGATATTGACGTTTCTGGATTTGAAAATTCAGAAGTTGTATCGCGAATTCATGCCGATATTCGAGTGGAAGGTGACGCTTACTATATAGAAGACGTGGGAAGTTCTAACGGTACCTATGTTAATGGAATGTCCTTGTTACCAGGAAATCGTCACCGTTTGCGACCGGGAGACAGAGTAAGTATGGGTAAAGGAGATTTGGTCAGTTTCTTGTTCCAAATTTCTTAAAGTGATATGTAATTTCACGTGCTTATATTTTGAATTTTTCTCGCTCCGTAAATGTGGAATTAGAGAAATGCTCAAAAATTAAAAGTGATATTACGAGTAAAAATTAAGAAGTAAATGTTAACCCCTCTCTTTGTTTTTTTTGAGAGGGGTTTTGCATTTTTTAATTGTATTTGAACAATTATATATGCTGATAAATTCAAGGTAAATTATATTTAATA
>CAKZYM010000579.1 GCA_937884685.1 uncultured Calothrix sp. | reverse complement strand
AATTGGATATTAACATTAATTATTGGATTCATATTTTTTAGTACAAATCTTGTTCAAATGTCTAAGCTTATGGAAGAAAAAAGATATGCTCCTAAAAAATAATTTATTTATTATTTTAGCAGGTTCCGCTGTTTGCATATAAAAGAAATAGGTGTTCTGCGAAGACACTTGTTTTTAACTAAAAGCCTAAATTAATAAATCCTAATTAATCACTTGACAAAACACACGTTCTAGTATCCACTTTTGAACATCCGTGTTCAATTATTTAAGTTAAACCATTACCGAGCAATTCCTTACCTTACGTGTTACAATTGGCATAAATCCAGGTATAGCAATACTTTCATGGAATAAGTAAGTTAAACCGCACACCCCCTATGCTCGGCATCGGTTTCTCGAATAGCGGTATATCAAGGAAACTACATTCTTGTGCCAATTTTAAAACTTACTTTTACCTTAAATATCTGCGTGCTACAAGATTACAATCAAAAAGTGTCATAGGACTTATTGAATATAAATTTGTTTTATGCATCCTTAAAACATTGATATTTGTCTTGAAATAACCGATTTTACCGCCAGGGTAAAAATGTCAACTACTCTCAACATTTATTATTGCAGCGTGATGGTGCAAAAAGTTATTTACATTGCTCCTGCGGCTCGTGTCACGGAAAGCTGCTTTCACCTCTTTTTAATTCGCCGTCTTCGTTAATCATTAACTTGCTGACAAGTTGACAATATAGGTTTTTAACAAGCTGGCAAGTTAAAGATATCACCCGAAGTTCCCTGTCGCACCGTAGCGTGGAGCGATAGCTCCATTACAATAAAAGGGAAATAATTGGAAGTGTTTTATGACTACCAAAGAATTGTTAATCCAAGAAATAGAAACTTTACCACCGGAATTGTTCGCAGAAGCACTCTTATTAATTCGAGAAATCAAAACCAGTCATACACTTCATAATTCAGAAATAGCACAGCAAGAACCAGTTTCTTCAAGTGATTCTATTGATTCAGATAAAGAAAATCAACTAACATATCGTCCTGCTTCCGGACGCTCCATTCTCCGACACGCAGGAACTTGGCAAGGTGATGATTTTGATGAATGTCTTGAATCAGTATATGCTACCCGTGGTAAAGCTAAATTTGATGAAGAAAATCCATTTGAATAATGTATTTATTAGATACCAATCATTGTAGTGCAATTATTTTAGGTGAACCAAATGTTATCAAGCGCGTTCAAGAAGTAGGAGAAGATAATATTTTTACCTGTGTAATTGTGCAAGGTGAACTCACATTTATGATGGAAAAATCCCAACGTAGAGAAGCTAATTTAGCTCAACTAGCACAATTTTTAGAAGACATTCGCATCTACCGCATAACAGAAGAAACAGCAACTATTTACGGTCAAATTAAAGCAGCTTTAATCAATCAATTTGCCCCTAAAGAAAAAAGTAAACGGAGAAAAGCTAAAGTCACCGACTTAGGTTTTGATGAAAACGATATTTGGATAGCTGCTATCGCGTTACAAAATAATTTAACTATCGTTTCTAGAGATAGCGACTTTTTACGAATTCAACAAGTCAAAAGTTTATCTCTAGAATCTTGGATTTAAAAGTTTTTTAATGGCGAAATCGCTTGGTCACTCACAAGCAAAATATAAATTTATATAATGCTGTCATAAGCTTGATTCAGTTTTAAAAACTAAACCAAATCGGCAATTATATCCGTCATCTTCTTCTGTAACTTCTGTCTATTATCGTCATATTTCATCACCGTATCTGATTTAGAATGCCTGCTAAACCTTTGCGTAGCGCGGTAATTACCATTATTATTATCCAACACCGTAGTAATACTACTATGTCGCACTCTATGGGGTGACATCTGCTTGGTAATTCCTGCTTTCTTGCATAAATTGCAAACCAAACTTCTTATTGCTTCCCCACTTAAACGCTTACCATTACCGTTATATGCCAGCACCATAAATAAAGGTTTCCTGGTATAATGACTCCTCCGAGAAACAATCAACCAATCAGTAATCGCCTCCACAGTTTTACGACTCAAATCAACAGTTACCTTTTGAGTACCCTTCCCTTTTCCTAATATTAATAAAGTACTTTCCTGAGCATTAAAATCGCCCACATTTAGATTTATTACCTCACTTCTCCGCAGCGCATTATCCCATAACAAACGCAATATCGCATAATCCCTCTTACCCTTAAGCGTATCCCTATCAACTAACCCCAAAACTTTTGCATAATCCTGTGGAGAAATACCAGTAGTATCGCGATATGCCTCAATTTTTTCCCCTTTCACATCTTCTAAAGTAAAATTACATAACCCCAACTTACGCCCCATCGCCGTTAAAGACTTAATTGCACTCAACCTGCGATTAACCGTAGCTTCAGATAACTCTTTCTTCACTAAATGCGCTTTATATTTCAACAATAAAGCTACCGCGTGACGCTGCTCCAAATGTAAAAACTCCAATACCAATTCCTGCGTCGGTAAACACCCCGCAATAAACAAGAAAAAGTCCTTCATATCCTTTTCATAAGCCCGCTTAGTATTAGGAGAGCGAGTATCATTGAGTAACTGCTCTATAACATCGGGGTCTTTATCGATACAAAAATCATCCCCAATAGCGAGCGAATAAGCATTTTCGAGATGGGTGAGGGTAGATGCAATTGAGTCGGACATAACAATACTTCTAATGCGATAATGGCGGTTTCCGCATTATTTATCGTACTCCTATACGTGCAGCTGTTTAAAAACAATATTTTTAAGTGTTTTTGCGGCTTTATGCTATTAATTTGATTTTTTAGGGTGATACAGTCCGTCTTTAGAGTTAAAATGCCATGAATATTTAGCCCTGTCTCGGTTTTTACTCCATTCTTCAAACTCAGTCTGGTCAAGGGTTTTGCGTTTTTCC
>CAKZYM010000578.1 GCA_937884685.1 uncultured Calothrix sp. | reverse complement strand
GAAATGTTGGCTAATGAAAGTTTGAATATTGTTCAATCCCCAATCCCCCATGCCCCATGCCCCATGCCCCATGCCCAATCCCCAATCTACGGAGTAAGTTCCTTAATTCTTTCCATCGCATCTTTATAATCTTTATCTTTACCTCTTTTAAGAAAAATATCTGCTGCTGCTTGAAAATCTTCGATTGCTCCCGGTACTCTTCCTAAATCGGTTCGTAATAAACCACGATTATAATAAGCAATAGCATATTTGGAATTTAGTTCAACTGCTTGGGAATAATCTTCCATTGCTTTGTTCCATTTTCCTAATTCTAAATAAGCGTTACCACGATTGTTATATGCTGTTGCTTGAGTTGAATCTAATTCAATTGCTTTATCATAATTTTCAATTGCTCCTTCTATATCTTTGATTTGGAAGCGATATTTACCCCTATGAATATATGCTTTGGGGTCTTCGGGATTCATTTCTATCGCTTTTTCATAATCTTCGTAAGCTTGTTTGGGGTATCCTAAATCGGTGTAAACATCTGCACGAGCAATGTAAGCATCGATGTATGTTGAATCTAATTCGATTACTTTAGTAAAATCTTTTTTCGCTGCTGGCTTTTCGTTGAGGGAGTAGCGAGTTTTTCCGCGTTCGTAATACGCTTCTGTATATTTTTTATTGATTTTAATTGCTTCATCAAAATCTTTGATTGCTTCAAGTTTTTCTCCCATTTCGCGGCGAATAATTCCTCGCTGGAAGTAAGCTGAAGTAAATTTTGGATTGATTGCAATTGCTTGATTTAAATCTTTAATTGCTTTCTCGTTTTCTTTGATTTCGTAACGGGCTAATCCTCTACCATAATAAGCATTTGCAAAGTCAGGATTGAGTTTAATTGCTTGGTTATGGTCTATGATGGCACCGTTATACTCTCCCGCGAAATAAAGACTAAATCCTCTATCGTAATAAGCGTTTGCATCGTTGGGATTATTACGAATTGCTGCGCTGGAATCTTGTTGAGATTTTTCGTAGTTTCCTAAATTATAGTAAGCATCTCCCCGCAAATTATATGCTGAGGAATATTCGGGATTTATTCTAATAGCTTCAGAAAAAAGCTTGATTGCTTGTTTATATTCTGAGTTTTTGTAGTTTGCTAATCCCTGTTGATATAGCTTTTTGGCATAATTTGTATCTTTTGATGCGAAGAAATACCAACTTGCTGTCGCAGCTAAGATAAGACTTCCTAATCCCGCAAATAATTTGGGTCTTTCTGATATTTGATGCTTTACTTTTTGATATATCTTTTTTGATTTAGGTTGATTGATTTTTTCTAAATCTTCTAATACTTCTTTTGCTGACTGATAGCGATTTCGATAATTCAAATCTACCATTTTGTTAATCACTTTTGCCAGTTTGGAATTCACTTTATAGCTGTGAGGATACCAAGTTATTCTTTCTGCGTCAGTATTTTTATTATTTTTATTATTTGTAATTTCCTTCGCTTTTAAGCCTGTCAAAGCTTCAATAGCAATAATACCCAAAGTATAAATATCGCTGTTAAATTGAGGATTTCTATGAGCTTGTTCTATCGGGATATATTCTGAAGCAGCAACAATGTTAGATACTGCTTCTTGGGGTGAACCAAAATCTATTAAAACTAGCTTTTTATCCGATTCCCGACGAATAATATTTGCTGGTTTCAGGTTGCGATGTATTACACCTTGTTGATGTATAAATACTAATATTTCTAATATTTCTGTTAATATATTTTGTACTTGTTCCGAAGTTAAATTTTTACCTGGAACTATTTCTTCCTTTAAAGATTTACCTACAATATATTTTCTAACTAAGTAAAAATTATTATTCTTTTCAAAAAAATTGGTTAAATTTTCAATTTTATTATTTTGCTGTACCAGATTATCTAAAGGCTTGACTTCAGTCTCTAACACGCTATGAGATACTTTTAATAATGTAGGGTCTTTGCTAGGTGGGAGAAACTGCTTTACTACATATTGATTAAAGTTAGATTGGCTGGTATCTTCACTTAAGTAAGTTCTACTTCCTAGATGACCGCTAAGCAACTCTATTATTCGATAGCGTTCGACGAGAATAACATTACTCATGATAGATGACTAAAATACTTTATGCAGCTTTGCCATATTAATTGAAGCTGCTTCGTTATGGAAAGCAAACTGCACTTCCTTTCTCAACATAAAATTTTAGAATGATTCTATATAATAAAGCCTTATATATTGAATCTATACTTATCCAATTTGAAATTATTTGCAATAAATATTGTTTTTTTGTATTTATTCTTGGATATTTTATCTCATTTATTTTGATTATTAATGATTGTTGAAGTGAAAGGATTTTGATTGATTAATATTATCCTCCTCGTGAATAATATTAGAAATATACTGATTAATTAGTGCTTTTTTATTTCTTGACATCGAGTATTTTAATTTTCCTCTCGAAATATGGTGGTAGCAAAATTAAAAAGCCAAAATAGAATATAGGGGCTATGTAATGAAAGCCTGACATTCTATATGGAGCGTGCTATCAGTGGTATTACAAGTTGAAAAGAACATCTACGAAGCGAAAACTCAGGAAATCGCGAAAAAACTATTAAGTGCAAATCAAGAAAATCGTTCTTTATTTTCAGCTTTGCGCGACCAGATGCGTCCAGATGATAAGTTATTAGCGTGGGCCATGAGCAATCCCGGTTTACGGGTGCAGTTGTTTCGGTTTATCGATGCTCTTCCAGCTTTAAGAAGTAACCCGGAAATTGCAGCGCATTTACAAGAATATCTCGGTGATGATTCGGTAGAATTACCTTCAGCTTTGAAGGGGATGTTAAATTTTGCGAGTCCCGATTCCGTACCGGGAAAAGTTGCTGCTACAACGGTTTCCAAGAGTGTGGAAACTTTAGCTCATCGGTATATTGCTGGTGAAAATATCAAGCAAGCTTTGAAGAGTATTGAGAGATTACGTAAAGAAAAAATGGCTTTCACCGTGGATTTATTGGGTGAAGCTGTGATTACTGAAGTCGAAGCTGAGTCTTATTTGCAGCGATATATTGATTTGATGTCGGAATTAGCTTCAGCTGCTTAGTTATGGTAATATGTTGCGTTAATTGATGAAGCTGATGGGGAAGAATTACCGAAGGTGCAGGTTTCGGTGAAGTTGACAGCTTTTTATTCGCAGTTTGACCCGTTGGATGACAAGGGTAGCGAAGAAAAGGTAGTTGCTCATATCCGGACTTTGCTTCGTCGTGCTAAGGATTTGGGTGTAGCTATCCATTTTGATATGGAGCAGTACATTTATAAAGATTTGACCTTCAATATTTTGAAAAAGCTGTTGATGGAAGAAGAATTTAAACAGCGTACAGATATTGGAATGACGATTCAAGCTTATTTAAGAGATAGTGAGGAAGATGCAAAAAGCTTGATTGAATGGGCGAAACAGCGGGGAAATCCGATTACAATTCGGTTAGTAAAAGGTGCTTATTGGGACCAAGAAACCATTACAGCGGAACAAAAGCACTGGAAACAGCCAGTTTATAACGATAAAGCTGCGACAGATATTAATTTTGAAAAGATAACTCAATTATTGCTAGAAAATCATCAATATATATACGCTGCTATTGGAAGTCATAACGTTAGGTCACAAGCACGAGCTATAGCAATTGCTCAAAGTTTGAATATTCCCCAGCGCAATTTTGAAATGCAGGTGCTTTACGGAATGGGGGATAAAATTGCTAAAGCTTTGGTAGACCAAGGTTATCGAGTCCGGGTTTATTGTCCTTACGGTGAATTATTGCCGGGAATGGCTTATTTAATTCGTCGTTTATTGGAGAATACCGCGAATTCTTCGTTTATTCGACAGGATATGGAAAATCGTCCCGTTGAGGAATTGATTTCACAACCCGTGATTAGAGAGGGGGTAGATGGGGAAGAGGGGGAAGAGGGGGTAGAAATTGTTTCTGCTTCTTCGCTTTCTTCTTTCAATCCTGCTGCTGATAGTGATTATGCTAAAGATAATTTAAGAACAAAATCTCAAGTTGCTTTTGAAACCGTAAAAAATCAGCTTGGTCAAACTTATTTACCTTTGATTAATGGTGAACGTGTAGAAACTGAGGTCAAGATTGATTCGGTTAATCCTTCTAATTATTCTCAGGTTGTGGGTAAGGTTGGTTTAATTAATGTTGAACAAGCTGAAACCGCTATGCAGTCAGCGAAAGCAGCTTTTAAGAAATGGCGGAAAACTTCTGCAAAACACCGCGCTGATATCATCCGTAAAGCTGGGGATTTGATGGAACAGCGTCGTGCTGAGCTATCTGCTTGGATTGTTTTGGAAGTTGGT
>CAKZYM010000577.1 GCA_937884685.1 uncultured Calothrix sp. | reverse complement strand
AAATGTTGGTGTGATTTCATTTTGGGTAGAACCAGATGAAACTGAATTGTTTTCTTTGCCCGAATAAATAAATTTCTCTACGTATTTACCGAGAATATCACCTTCTAAATTTACTAAACTACCGGGAATTAAATCGCGAAGATTTGTCTCGGTATAAGTTACTGGAATTACCGCGACTTTAAATTGACAAATTTCCGGTTCATATTCAGCTACAGTAAGGCTGATACCATTGATAGCGATACTGCCTTTAGGTACTATGTAGCGTTCAATCGTATGAGATGCGCTAAATGTCATTTCCCAAGAAGTTGCTGTTTGTTCCGCACTAATTAATGTTCCAATACCGTCAACGTGTCCCGTGACAAAATGTCCGCCGACTTTACTTCCAACTCTTAAAGAAGTTTCTAAATTAACGTAACGCTGCTGATTTGCAATTTCACTTAAAACTGTACGACGTAAGGTTTCTGGAGAAGCAGTAGCAATAAAACCATCTTTGGTAACATCTTCTACTGTCAAGCAAACCCCATCAACTGCTACGCTATCACCGTAAGCTAAGTCCTGCATAATCGCCGACGATGAAGAATCTTGACAAATAATCTGCCAAGAATCTCCACCAAGGGGTCTCATTGTTCCTAATGCTTGAATAATTCCTGTAAACACGGCTTTTTTGTGCGACTAACTTTATATATTGCTTATTTTCAACTTAAATTAATTAGTAATTCTGCCATACTTTATTACTCACAAGTATTATTTATTACTTGATAATGTATAAAACCATAAACACATTTATATCGAAGAGAGGGCATACTGGGTTAAGTAGACTATTGTAGAACCAATAGGGTTAGACCTACGCTGGTGTTCATAACCATTTGGGAGTTTAATATAGGCAATTATAGGATTTGTAGGCTTATGTTTGAAGTTTTTCAAACTTGCTCAGGCAAGAGTATTATTTGTTACAAAATTTATCGAAGCGCTCAAAGGAATGTAGAGGCATAGCCGATGATTGAAATGAAAGTTGCTGGCATAGCGTTGGATGCAATTACTCGTAGTCCAATAGTACTTTTAAAAGATGCAACAGACCGCCGTGCTTTGCCAATTTATATTGGTCAAGAACAGGCAAGAGCAATTATGGCAGCACAGGAGAATCAAAAAGCTCCAAGACCCTTAACTCACGATTTGATTGTGAATATCCTGGAGGGGTGGGATATGGTTTTAGATAAAGTGGTAATCCACTCCCTGCAAAAAGACACCTTCTATGCATCTTTAATTCTAAAGCAAGGTGACACCCAAAAAGAAATTGATGCTCGTCCCAGCGATGCGATTGCTGTTGCGTTGCGTACAAATTCGCCAATCTGGGTAATGGAAGAAGTGGTTTCAGAAGCTTCAATTCCGGTGGATAGAGATGCAGATGAAGCCGAAAGAGAAGAATTTCGGAAATTCGTTTCCAATCTCCGTCCAGAAGATTTAATCAAGCGTTTTGGTGATAGTACGAGTAATAGCTAACAATATTTTAGATTGGGGATTTTGGATTTTGGATTATTATGCTGGGATTAATATCTGACAGAAACTTTCCCATGAAAATCTAAAATCAATCCAAAATCTAAAATCTAAAATAAGAATGATGCAATACCGACGCTTCGGGAAAACAAATCTACATTTATCA
>CAKZYM010000576.1 GCA_937884685.1 uncultured Calothrix sp. | reverse complement strand
ATATCGCGGAGCTCCCACAGCTCTAACTAGGTAAACTCTACTAAATGTAAGCATCCGCGTTCATTACCCAAATCATCAATTAATTTACTGGTTAACCCCCGCTCCAATTCCACCTTCATTTTCGCTGCTGGTTGTTCAATGGCTGCTTGTAATTCTTCGCGTTTCATGGGAGTTAGCAACAACGGGGGATATTTCTTGAAAGCTTCACCCATTGGTTGATAATCTAGCGCTTTACCCATAAAATCAGCCCTTAGCGTCAGCACTAAACTAAAAGCTGGAGCATTTTGCACTGCATAAAGTAATAAATCTAGGAAAGGTTGACGAAGGGAATCTTCGGTTAAGGTGTAAAGTTCTTCAAATTGGTCGGCTATGATTACGATACGGCGATTGCTACGTTGCGCTCCGCTCCACTCCCAATGACTGGAGTTGTTTTTGTTTTCATGTTTGATAATTTTTTGAATTAAATTGCACAAAGCAAAATAATCTTGCTGTAAATCTACTCCTAATTGCAATTCTTGCAATCGGTTATTGCTCGGTTGAATATTTTGAATTCCACTTAAGCCGTTAAGCGTTAGCGGAGCGTCTCTGAAAGAGATAGCTCTGCCGAAGGCGATCGCCAATGCATCAAAAGGATTCTTCCCCGGACGAAAGGATACAATTTGTACGTTACCTAAATCCCTCAACTGAGGAACCAAACCTGCAAACACCACGGAAGATTTCCCGCTTCCAGAAGGACCAATTACCGGAACCAAAGCTTTACTATTTACCGCTTTTACTGAATCTGCAACTACATCATCCCTACCAAAAAAGACATCTTTATTCTCTTCCCCAAATGCGGATAATCCCTGATAAGGACAGTCCGGAAGTTTACCCGTAAGTCCTCCCAAATCTTCCCAAGTAGGAGGAGCTAATTCAGTATTTTTACAAATAATCGGCAACCATTCCAATAGCGGTATTTGTTTTTCTTTTTCAGCACTATTAGTAAGTTCTACAAGCTTAATTCTTGCATCTGTTACTGAGTGAAATAACGACCTTCCTTCAGCATAGGAACTGAGAAAATATTGAAGAAATTTTTGAGCAATTTTATCCGGTACGGGTTCTCGCCAAACTATAATATAAGGTAAATGCAAATCAGCTAATTGCTTTGCTAAACCCAAGCCATCGCAGGAATTCAATATTGCTACCTGCAAACCCTTTCGGATAGCTTCGCGAAAAGTATTTCTAATTTCTTGTAAATTTAAACTTTCCGTACTGTTAATTTGTAGCCAACCAACAGTACCATCAATACTACTTTCACTGTGACCGTTATAAAAGAAAATATCGCAAGGTTTATTCCAGAATGCGATAAAATCTTGCCGTTGTGGTTGATCCAGATGAATTAATTCCGCTCCCCGCTTCTCAAGTTTTGCAATTGACTTCTTATCCTCTGCAACATTGATATCTTTAGTGTCACCATAGACACTCGTAATTCTGACTCTTCTAAATCTGCCATTATTGGCAGTAGATGGATTGGCAACGGATGGAGTGTGGGTAACGGATGTAGGGGATTCGCTTAAACATAAAACTACTTCAAAAGTCGAATTACTATTAAAATAATCCCATTTTCGCCAAGGCAAACGGTGTAAAATATCTTTCGTAACTTGAGATGTAATATTTTCAGTATTGATAGTCAGTAAAATATCTGAATTTTCATCTAACTCTAATACTGTTTGTAATTTTGACTTAATTACAGCCAGCCATTGATTTATTTGAGTACGTAAATTTTCAGCATATTGATTGCATTCTTTTTGACACTCGTGATAGGAGAAGTTAGGAGGTTGTTGTTCAGGAAAACCTCTAGAAATATTTTCTGTATAGCTTATAGTTACAGGTATTTGTGATAAAGCTTTTCTTCCCGAAGTTCCCACCAACTTACTGTATCTATCTTGCCAATTTTGATAGAAACCAGGAATTAATGGTGCAGGTGGTAGTGTTACTTCAAGCTCCGCAGAGTTTTCACAATCAACAATATCCGTACAAAGCATGATTTCCTCAAATCCATGCTCAAAGTCACCTTTACTAAACTTTAAATTTACTAGTACCTGCATTACCAGTTCCTTATAGTTTTGATTGTCGGGATATTGCACTTTACTTTCAGATGCTACTACATTCGTCACTTTTTACTTCTGATATCTATAAATTCTTTATTTTTTTGCCGTGAAAATTTATTTACAAAGTAGCGTGTGTTATCGCGAAGCGCGTAACGCACCACAAATCTTCCGTGGTGCGTCAAAACTAACGTTTATAACGCACCCTACAAAGGGAATAGGTTTGAGGAAGATTTACCTATACAATTCCGATGTGGCGAAAAACTTGAATTTGATAAAATCTCCACAAACCTTTACTGTAAATAGATTTCATCAAAAAATGTATAGGCAAAAAATCCCCAGCCTATATATGTGTAAGGTAAAAAGTTCCGAAAAAGAGGTGCTGAATTAACATGACTAACTGCAAAAAACGCGAATTTGATAGAAATCTCTATAACCACTGCTATAAAAAGGTTTCAGAAAAAGTGTATAGGTAAAAAATCCCCAACTTATATATGTATGTAAGCTTCAAAAGCTACTTATAACAGATGCTTTGAATCTTATTTACGTTCTTTATTTGTTTACCAATTGTGTTTCCATCACAAATCCTAGTATGAGAACCAATGAATTAGCTACTCCGGTGCGTACAAAAGCTATGGATATTAGTACATCAAGGTATTGGACAATTTGCATTGTCGCTAATCCTCTTGATAAAAACTGTAATCCTACTTTGGGTTACAAGGATAAACCATTGACTTTAGCCAAAAACTTCTTTGAAGAAGAATTTCCGCAATTGAGGAATCAAACAAGTTTATCTAAAGAAGAAAATCAATACGTGCAACTAAATCTATGGAAAACTTTCCATAATCAAACACTCGATCCAGAGCAGCGTGCTATGGCTGGGCTTTGTTTGAGATGCTATGTATCCTATAAGGTTATCGAAGGTTGCCATATATTAATCAAGAGAGCGTTTGGCAAAATACGATTGGATAACTTGTTATCATACGTTCTCAACGATGACGGTAATACCTTCGTCATTGTGGACAGTGATGGTAAAACTCAATTGATTTTAAAGGATTCGGGTAACTTAACAATATCAAAAGCAGGAAAGTTTTTTAGCGTCGAGGTTTTAAGCAGTTATAATCCAAATTTATCCGATAGCAGGAATAGCGAAAGTCTAGATAATTGGTGTATCAGACGCATCAAGCAAAATAAAGATTTACAAACATTATTGCTCGAATATGGAGTTTGGGTTCCCAGCGATTGGTCGTTATTATGTAGGGAAGTTCCTCAATCGCTATCTGGTAGTTTGAAAGATGGCGTTACCCCGGAGGGGTTTAGCTCCGCTAATCGCCATCTTATCGAAGTCTTTCATGCAGTCTACAGAAGGGATAGAAGACAATCTCGCTCTAGAGGAAGATGTTCCGAACCTACTAGTCTTCAATGGTCAGAAATGCTGTTTTTACTACAGGATAAAGGAGTTATACTTCGTTCTGAAAAGGAATTAATTCCAAAATTCAAAGAAATAGCAGAAATATTGCGCCAAGACAACCATTCCATCAAAACGGGAAAACCTCAAGCAGATTCCATCGATGTAAGCAATTCTTCAGAAGAAAACAATGATTATTTTTCTAAATTGAATCAACTTGGTACTGAGGATAATAACTGCGAAGACATGGAAGAAAATGAATTACGAGAACTTTTGAACCGGCTACCACAGTCCGCTTTGTATAATGCAATTTCGTTTAGAATTCCTCAACGTGTTGAATTACTAGCAGCAAAAAAAGCATCTAAAGCTTATGCTGAAAAATTCGTAGATGGATTGCGGTTGTATTACCACGAAGTTAATCCTTTAAGTTTGAAAGAAATTGCCGAACAATGGAATATAAATTGGGCAAAAGCAAGACGTATATTTCAAATTAGCGAGCTAATCGCAAATGTTCAATGTACGAGCGAAGAGATTTTTATTAGCAAAATACAACAAGAAGCAAGTCAATTTTTTGTCTCGAACATTTCTGGCAACCCAGACAACTTAAAAGGTATAGCAGAAGAGGTAAGAAGCTTTTTAGATAAAATCGCATTCAAAGAAGCCCATGCAGAAATAATATCTCCAAGAAATCCTTACAAGAATAGCTTATTTGCTCAAATACTACGAAAGTACATGAATCATTAAAGAGACACAACATGAAAATAATCACCATCAAAAAAGCTTGCCACAATCGTAAATATTTATCTGGAGAATAGTGAAATGATGACATCCCCCTTGCACCTACAAAAAGATTTTAATCAAAGAATGAAGCCAAGAGTTACCTGGTTAGAAGCAGAGCATTATGAGAAAGCAGGAAATATTAGTAAAAACATTGATGGTGAGAAAAATCAATGGAAAACTTACCTGAATAAACTCGCTTTTCTCGGCTTTGAAGAATGGTTACAGCAAGAATTACCAGATATAAAAGTTACGCAAACAGGAGTTAACTTAGAGGTTGGTGATTTCAAAGTTCAATTAATTACTGTTGATAACCTTGTTGATGAATTTGTTACTATTCCTCAAGACAACATTACATTACCAAAACGTGCGGCTCATTTCTATGTATTAGTAGAAGTTTTAGAAGAAATCGAGCAACTAAGAATTCATGGGCTAATACGACATGATGAATTATCGCGACTTCAAAGACATACTAATGATGATGGTGATTGTCAAATACAACTTTCTGAATTTGATAATCAAATAAATAATTTATTAATGTACACCCGCTTTTTAGAAGTGGATGCTATTCCTTTACCCAATATTTCAGAAAAAGTAATCGCAAACATTGATAAAGCTACTGATACACTCACCCAATCACTTGTAAATCTTGGTAAATGGTGGAGTGGAGCATTTGAAGAAGGTTGGCAGTCTCTTGAAGATATTTTGACACCACAAACACCTGCTTGGGGTTATGTAAAAAGTATAGTTAGAAGAGGTAGTGTAAATAAAAGGTCATCTGAATTTGCAGTCAGAAGGGGTAAGTTATTTGATTTTGGATTGTTATTAAACGGTCAACGCTTTGCATTAACATTAAGTATGAGAACTGAAGAAAATCAAGAAATAGGAGTACTCGCAGAAATTCGCTCTCAAAATCAATATTGTTTACCGCAGGGTTTAAAGTTGAAAGTAACGCTAAATCATAATACTGATAAAGCAGAAAGTGAAGAAAAGATTGCTGGAGAATTCGACCAAATTATTCCGTTAGAATTTAGCGAAGCAGCTGGGAAACAGTTTAAAGTGGAAGCTATTTATCAAGATGCTGTGGTTACGGAAGAGTTTGTTTTGTAATTTCGATATCTACTGGCTTTTTTGGGATGGAGTTGCTGGGAGGTCATTTTTTGCTCTGCTGGCAACTTCTTTTCGTTTTTCTCTACTGTTCTTTAAGGTGATTGGTATAAAGTTCGGGTTAATATTCGCCATGACTAAAGAAAAAATTAAGGGTATGTGTAAGTTTGATAAGCCAAACTAACAACTTCATTCCCAAATTGGATTAACTGTCTAAGCATATACTTTTCTATTAGCAGGAAGGCTAAAGCACTGATGTTAAAAGCCAAAAAATTTAAATTAAACAGTTAATATAATTTAGGATTTACGTACTCGTAATGAGAAACAAAGCTTTGCGATTGCTTCGCTTCACTCCCAATGACATAAACACATAGTCTATGCATAAGTCCTACAATTTATTTCTGTCATTAATCTGCGGTAAATACTGAAATTTTAACTAATTGTGATTTTTAGAGAATTTAAGGGAATTATGTATATATCATCTACTTAAGCAGTAAATTATAATGCTAGATAAAAAAGACATTGAATTCCTACAGCAGAAAATATCCAAGGAAATTAATCGTAACAAAAATTATAAAAGTATATGGGATTCTATAGCATTGAAAACATTGGAGACTATTAACAATAGACTAGAAAAAATCAAAACTATTTCACTAATCACTAAATATGACATATTATTTATTGGACAAGTTGGTGTAGGTAAAACTACAGCTATATGTCATCTTTTTAATTTTGTATATGAACATAAACAAAAGAAAAAAATAAAAAAAGGCGATAAAGTAGAATATAAAACTATAACAAGCATTAAAGAAATTCTTTCAACTGGTTCTGGAAAGACAACAATATGCGAAGTAATCATAAAACCTGCTGTAGAAACTTATATTGAAATATCTCCTTATTCTGAAGAAGATATGATTGAATTAATCAAAGATTTTTGTCTTGATATATGGCAACAAGTGTATCCTGATGGTAAATCTGAAGATTCATTAAAACTCTCTTCAACTGAACTAATTCGTGCAATTAGAAATATAGTTCATCTAAAAGAAATTCATAGCAAAGGCAATTATATAGATGAAGCTGCACAATTAGCAAAAGACTTTAGTAGTTCTCAATTGAATAACTTTATAAAGGAGGTGATTAAACGTGCTAAACTGCATCTGAGAAAACAGACAAAATTTGATTGTAGAGAAGAGTTTAATTCTGCAAAAATAAATGATGTAAAAGCTGAAAAAGAATGGATAAAAGATAAATTTTATCAAATAAATCTCGGTAAAATAAATACTTGCTTAATTCCTCAAAAAATTATTATATATGTCAGCCCGAATATTATTGATTTTGAACAATATCCTAAATTAAATTCAATTATTGATACCAAAGGTATAGATGAAGTTAAAATTAGAAAAGATTTAGAAAGCTATATTCGAGACAATGACCAAACAATTTGTATATTTACAGAAAGTTTTAAATCTGCACCTTCAAACGTTTCCGAATTAATAAAAAGATATCTTACAAGTGAATCTAAAGATATAGATACAAAGTTTGCATTAATTATATTACCTCAAAAAGGAGAACCAGAAAAATTATTCTCATCAGATGGACAAGTTGAAGATGGAGACGAAGGAATAGCTGTAAGAAAAAGTCAGATTGAAGACAGCTTTAGGCAGCAAAAAATACAATTTATTCCAGATAACATATTTTTTTATGATGCCAAACAATTTTATTTAAACGACGGTAGAGTTGACCCGGATTATGACAAATCAGATATTGAGTCGGAAAAACAAATATTAATTAATAAAATTTATAGTTTGATTGAAAGAAGAGAGAATAAGCTTCATGCAGAAGTAAGTCAATTAGAGCAATTGTTTTTACAAATACAAAATGGCAACATTCTGGAGCCTGAAGATAAAAAATTACTCAATAATTTAAAAAAAAATATTCAAGAACTAGAAATTATAGAATATCATAAATATGAACTAACATCCGAGTATATTCTATTTCTTAGAAGTTATCACGTCACGGTATTTAGGGCGATTAATAATAGACATGGAAAATACGATGTTAGAGATATAGATATATATTTCGAGTGTAAAAATGTTGCCGAAGATTTAGTAAGAAAGAATTTGCAAGAACTGAAAAACCAAATATTAGGGGCTATTAATCTTACAAAAAAAGACGCAAGTGATAAATCAGGATTAGCTTCTATTCTGGAATTTATTAAAAAAGAAGTAGATGCTTGTTATGAAGAGATTGTCATTTCTTTAGGCAGTCAAATTTCTGATAAATTAGAAAACGAAATTTTAAAACCACAAGATGAGTCTAATATTTTTTGGTCAGAAGTAAAAGGTAGATGGGGTCAAGGACTTGGATACAGAGATGACGTATTATGTATGTATGATAATGAAATGAAAGATATTGATTATTTTTTTAGACATGAAATACAAAATTTATGGCAACAAAAATTGAGAAACGAAATCTTATCTTTTTTCGATGACGAATATTTTGAGTAACTCAATCGCAGGAACTCAATCTTCCCTTGTAAAGGTTTGGGTATAGCGCAAGATTTAGCCGAATTGCACATTCCTCAAATCATAGTCATGCGTCAACCCGTTCCCGATGAAGTTGCACAATTATTTTTAAAAAACTTTTTGCAAGCATTCGCCAATGGTAAATCATTGTATAATTCCGTTAGAGAAGCACGGCAGAAATTAGAAGGCTTAGAAGATAGATATCCATGTGCTAGCTGGCTTCCCGTGATTTGCCAAAATCCAGCCGAAGTTCCTTTAAAATGGTCGCAGTTTCCTGGTGCTGGTAAGCCACAGCTTGATAACTTACTAATACAACTACACAGGTTAATAGAAGAAGACTACACAATTACACCAAATGCTCAAGCGGAAGCTTTGGAACAGGTTCAATTGATTTCTGAAGCGCTACAAATTCAAGATAAACTCGTTGATAAAAAACAGGTGAAGGTTCACACTAGACAACTGCGAGGTATTCTTGCAGAACAACCTGCTGCTGCTTTGTCATCTGAAGTAAACCAAGTATTGGCTGAGATTTATCGGTTGTTTGATTTGAATTAATAAATAATTCTTAACCCATGTTCAAGCATTCATATCAATATTCGTTAATTAATTTAAATATTGTATAACCAAGCCAAAGCAAACGATATATAAAATATTGGCTCTAAAAACTGTATAGCTAAATCAAATCAAAATCTATATATAAATGTTGGCACTGATAACAGTTTCAATATTGACATTACTTGAATGAGAGGTACATGAAATGCTTCGTTTCTTCAAATTCAACACCGTTTTAGCTACAATCGCTTGCACTTGTTTGGTTGGTAACGTACTTGCATCCGAAGTAAATACTTGCTCGAACAACTTACAATCAAACGATATCTGTCCTGTAGCTGTAGATAACAAGAAAGCGACTACTGTAAAAGCTCCTTTAGAAAACCGTTCAACTAAATTATATGTAGAAGTTTCTCAACCAAAGCAAAAGGATGAAACTGTTAAATTAACTCGTTTACAGACCTCTCCTGACTTTGATGCTACTCAGGTAACATTAATGTTGTTAGGAATTGCAGTTGTAACTGCTCTTCTCCAGCTAAATTTACAAGAAACTGATTCCAACTCAACAGAATCGGATTCTTTTAATCAAACTAATTCTCGTTTGCAAAAGAAACTTTTAACCTTAGTACAATCACCCGAAACAGCCAAACGTTTGTTTTTAAGCACTCAAAACAAATACCCTGAACGTTCTGCTAATTGGTTATTTGAGAAAACTATTTACGATTTAGAGCGCGATAGACGAGCTTATTAATTCAGGTAACGAGGTGATGTAACATAACTACGGGAAATCTAGCTGACCATTCGTAATGAAACAATGGTGAATCTGCATGAAAACATTAGTAAACCTGGAATTTAGCGACGGTGACTTTCACTTGGGATTTGGTAATAACAAATTTCAGGTGAAGACAACAGATATGCGGGGTAATTCTAAACAAACTACAATTACATTACCCCCAGCACCGGATATTCCTTCTACTTACCAAAAGTGGAAGCAGGTTTATGATTGGTTAACTTCACCAGATACCAGGGGAGGTTTCAAGAAAACTCAAACAAACTTCTCACCTTCTGAATGTAATAAACTTGCTCGTAATCTACACCAAGAATTAAATCAGTGGCTATCCCCGCTTCAGTTACAATTGAACTCGATATTTAAACTCCTAACTTACACATCTTCTAACCCTTGCCCAATAAGGATTTGAGATTTAACCAAATGTGTTAGTTTCATTTGTTGCTAGTGGCGATCGCCGCGCCGCTAGTTAGGCGCTCACATCTTGCACCATTATCGTTAAGCCCGAATACCCGCCTCGGAATCAATTCCGAGGCTAATATACAAAGTACGTTAAAACGTACTAAAA
>CAKZYM010000575.1 GCA_937884685.1 uncultured Calothrix sp. | reverse complement strand
TGGAACCCAATGATGGGGACAGCACTCCGATTCAAACCAGTCTTCAAATGCTCCGGGAAGCGATTGTCGGGGGTGTGGAAGCGGTAAAAGCTACTATATGCTCTTGGACTTCTGAGCGGCGTTGGTGTGCGGTGCTGCTGTTGGAGGAAGTGGCTGAAAGTGAGTTACGTAAGTTAGAACAAATGATACCAAGCTTTTATGCGTGGTTGAGTTGAACCGCGCAGGTTAATCTAATTTTTAACGTGACTTTGGCGGATATAAAAGTGTAAAAAGGCTTTATATATGAGTTTGAGGAATTATAAAGGTCAAACTTAATATTGTTTTGCTGTTTTTTGTATACACAAACTGGAGAAATTACTGGGATTAGTTTTATCGATTTATTTTTTCTCCAATTGCTCAAGCAGCTGTTCAATATTTTGTAACTGAAGTTTATATTGTTCAATCCGGAGTGAAAGTTCGTATTTAGCTTCGGAATCAGTTTTAATGGTCAATTCTTTTTTCAACCATTTTAATTTCTTACGAATCTCTTGGTACTCTTCTTCTAAGTCTTCACGTTTTTCTTGAGCGCGTCGCTTAGAAGACGATGTTTGAGTTACACCATCAAGTACATTAGTATCTAATGCGGAAGAATTATTTTGCGTAGAAATAGAATTTGGTTCTAACTTTTTATAAAGAACGGGAGTCAAATGTTCGGGTAAACCAGCCATTTGGATTGCTGTGCGACCTAAGTTGAAAGCAAACTCAATTGTTCTACCAGATCCTAATGCATCATAAAATCCCAAAGCAAAATCTAGAGCTGCTTTATCGGTAATTAATTGCTTCATGCCGATTACGTAAGGTATATGCTGTGCAATTACCTCGGCTTGTTCCTCAGTGTAACAACCATTCAAAAGAACACAGTTTACTTCATTTGAAAATAATTTAAATAAATCTGCCAGTGCATTGGGAGGGATGAGACTAATATGTCCGGTATCATCTTCAAATACTAACCCTTCTTGTGGTTCTGCTTCTGATTTTATATCAGTGGCAAATTCTTGATTTGTTGATGATTTGTCTTGTTTACGATGTCCAGCGAAATGAACAATTTGAGGGTTGGACTCTAGAAAAGCAAGTCGAATATCTCTAGGACGTACAGCCCATCTTTGTTCAACTCTAAAGGAATCGCGATGTCTTGCTCTTGTTAATCCATCACTAATATCTCGTGCTTCCTGTTCTAGACGCAACTGGGAATTTCTTGCTGGATTTGCTGCTAAGAATAAAATAGTTAGAGCAGATGGAATAACCATGCTTATATAATCAGTTTCAAATTAAGATGATTAGCTTTTTGCATTACCGTTTTTGAAAATCCAAATTAAGAAAGAGTAAAATTATGCTAGTAGTAATTCCAACGCCAACTAAATTCGTTAGTATAGTGGAAATGATATTTACTACTATTGGATAGTTGGGAATAAAGATACTGACAATTTTATTAAATATTGACAATACACCTATATAATTGAAAGCAATTAATAAAACAAAGAAAAATACTTTCCACCAATTTCCTTTTACTAGAGACCTACTGTATTGAAATGCTGATTTTCCTCTTTGGCCTCTAAGAATAAATGCCAGATAATAAAAGAAATTATTAACTGAATAAATAATACCTGGAATAATTAATAAAAAAGTTCTTAAATATAAGATTACATAAAATCTTATACTTAAATTAATTAAAGGTAAAGCACTATATAAAATTTGCTTAAGTACAGCCTTAATTCTCAGTTTTTTATTCAGAACAATACTTTCTAAAGTAAGAGCAATAGCAGAAATGTAGGTTATTGTAACAAATATATTATAAATAAGTGATAATAAAACAACTAAATTTGATAAATTAGAATCTATAGATTGATAGTGTACAAGGATTTTGTGAATTATTTCGAAAGGCAATACAATACATAAAAGGCTCGCAAAAATTCGGAAATTATTAAAATATAAACTATAACCCATTGCTAACAATTCAAGTAGTCCCAGTTGTCTGTTTTGAAGTTTAGAAAGGATACTCATAAAACACGTTCTCTTATTATCTATATATAGAAAATCTACTTTAATTTTAAAAGTAGACTCAAATTCAAAAGCTTATATAGCAAGGCTAAACTCTTAAAACTATTTCATAAATTAAACAGGATTTCTATATATAGGTTTGGTAATGGCATCAAAATAAGATTTAATTTTATAGTATTTGAAAGTAATAATCAAGTAAACAAAAATACAAATTTTTAGGGGTCATTTATAAAGCAAACGTTAAGACCTAATAAAGTGGGTTTTCGCTGGTGGAACGTCGTAAAGTATTTTTGTAAAATTTTTGATATTTTTATCAATAAAAGATACTTAATTTTGACCACATTATTCGAGATTTACATCTTGTAATGATACCGCTACCCGAAAGCCAATTGTAAGTATTTTGTTTTCAGGAGGAATTCCGTTACGATAGGCAGAACGGCATACATTAGGTTCATTCATCCAGGAACCACCCCGTATAACTCTGGGTGAAACTCGGTTATTAGTAATTCGCACACTTCCGTTTGCTGGTGCATTTGTGTAATTGTCATACCAATGGTCAGCACACCATTCCCACACGTTGCCATGCATCTCATCTAGCCCGAAAGCATTTGCCGCTTCATAAGAGCCTACTTCACTAGTTTGTTTACTTGACCATCTTTTGGGACCAGAACGATATCGCTGGCTTCCGTCATAAATAGCAAGTTCAGGGGAAATAGTTTCGCCAAAGTAAAATGGGGTTTCTGTCCCAGCACGACAAGCATATTCCCATTCAGCTTCGCTGGGTAAACGATAAGGTTTTCCGGTCTGTAACTGCAAACGCTCGCAAAACTCAATTGCTTCAAACCAGGTAATATGATCTACAGGTAAATTATCACCCTTAAAGTTGGAGGGGTCAGGATTCAGGTCAATCCGCACTTTAGTAGTTTTGGCAATTGCCCGCCATTGGGCTTGTGTTACAGGAAAACGACTCATAAAGAAGGAAGAAATGCTGACCGGGTGTTGAGGACGTTCGCAATAGTATCCCTCGTTATTTGCAGTTCCCATCCAGTAGTTGCCTTCTGGTATACGCACCATTTCTAAAGTAACTTGTTTCTCTAATCTTTCATAAAATAGGGTTGCTTGTTGTTCCTGTCGCTCAATTACCCATCGCGACCCTAAGCCTATAAAAGGAGGTTCACGAATAAGTTTAGCTGTTTTAAAATCAAAAGTTTTTAGAGAATGGGCTTTAGATACAATTGAACTAATATTCCAATTAGCGTCTTGAAACTCAGGAATGGGTAAAGTGACTCCTGCTACGACTATTCGATTGTTATGTGCTGGCAAAGATTGTAGAATTGATTCTGCTTGAGTATGGTTGCCACGAGTTAGTTCGCGTATACCCTGGAGATAAACTAGTAGGGACTCAAAATGAGCTTGACGCAAAGGAGCTGCGATCTTTTCTGTTAACAATGTCATCCGGAGCCATTCAGTTTTTTCACTGAGCTTTAATTCGGTAAGCTTGGTTGCTAAATCATGAGCAGCTGCTTCGGGATAGACATAAGCAAGTGCAGTCAAATATTGAGTTTGAGCTAGAGTTTGTGTAGATGGTTTTGAGTCATTCAACTCTCGCTGTACGTAGGACAGCAAAAAATGGGCTAATGCCTCAACACGCTTCTGACCGAAGTTAGAATCATGAATCATTTGCTCTAGTAGGTAATGGCGTACATCTGCATCCATTTCATATAGCTCATGTCCTACCTCTTGGCAGAGCGGAGAAAGTAGCAAATCCGCCACTGCAATCCAGGGCACTTTCAAGTCTTGGTTTCCGATGTCCGTCTGAAAATTTGCCCATATACAATAGGTCAAATGGGGCGTAAGAGCGATTGGCAAGGCTGCGTGATAGGCTAGATAAATATGGGGTTCGCTAAATCGTCTCCGGAACGATAATATCATCTGCTCGATTTCATGAAAGCGGTTATCCGGTACCAAGGCACTAAAATTACTCATGTTAGCCCCCACGGTTTATAACGTCCGCGTAAAACATCTATTGCCTTGTAAAATTCCTGACGATTTACCTCAAACATCGGAACTAAAGCAGCAATTTCATGGGCAGTTGTATTTTCCCATCTGCCACGAGGAATTGGATTTAGCCAAGCAGTATAGCGTACATACTGTCTTAAACTTTTTAAAAAGAATTTAGTCAACCTTCGTCGCCGAGAACTAAATCCACCACGGGCTGCCCCAGCATCGCTGAAAATCAAGCAAACTGTTCTGCCTTTAGCCAAGTTTAATAAACAATCATCAATCAGTTTTGCATCCAAATGATAAGGATCGCGATACAGGTATTCATCCGGACAGTTGTGAAAGTAGTAGACCTGGACTCGGCTGAAGCGTCCCCCGTAAAGTGCTGTATCTATCAACTCTTGAGAGAAGTGGTGAAACGGAATCATTGAACTATCCCGATCAATTAGAAGTAGGAGTTCTATCCGGTTATTACGTTGTGGAACTAATACAGGATTAATTAGAACCCCTTGCTGGGTAACTTGTTTAATCGTGGCTTCTATATCTAGTTCGATAGGTGGACCCTCACGACTAAACTGACGTAGATAACGCCATGCTTGCTTCATTTGTCGATGGGTGATAGGCAAATCGTTAACAATGAGAGGGAAAAGTTCGCTAAGTTGCTTGTCAGATTGCCTAATTGCTTTAGCAACTTCAATTTCGTCAGCCATTGTCCGAATGACTTCAGGCGACAGAATCGTTTTGGGTAAATTAGTGTAAGCATCACGAGTGAGTACTTCATCTCCAGAGTCTTGGATCTGTCGAATTTTCCATATTCTCCAAGCTACAAACAGCAGAATAATACAGGTAGAAGTAGTTAATAGCGCTTCAAGAATGTTAAAATATAAAAAATTACGCCAATAATTATTATTTTGAATAATTAAAACTGCTTTTTTTTGATTATCAAGATTGATTCCACCTTTAGGGTCAGTTAAGCATAAGATAATTCTCTGCTCAACAAAATATACACTGTCCTTATTGATAATAGGAATTTTGATTATTTTTTCTGCTTCACCATCCGCAAATTGAATGATTTTTTCCAATTTACCATTTGCAAATTGAACAACTTGAGGAGTATCACTAACTATAGAAGTATCATTGGAGTCATATTGTAAACATTTCTTGCCAATATTTAATTTTGCACTGACTAGCCCATGCCTGCTACCAGTACGAATAACTTTGATATCTGCTGCCTCTTGACTTATATCGGCGGAAAAGATTGAATTGCCAAGAAACTCCAAGGGAAAGCTGCTCCTGAAGTCTAATCTACTAATTTGTGGTTCTGTTTTTTCTTCTAGAAACTTTAGAAAAAATGCACAACCAATCACAACAATACAAGTCGTAAACCCTAAAAGTAAGAACCGTGGGATTCGAGCCGCCTTTTTTCTTGGAGTTATTTGTTTCTTTTGATTTATTAAGCTAGGTTTCTCTGTTTCACTTTCAATAAAAACTTGCTCAGATTGCTGTATAATTATTTGGTCGAAGTAATTCTGAAAAATTTGCTCTTCTCGCTGGGATTTGACCCAAAGGGCACGACATAATTGAGCCAATGCATCGCGATCGCGAGTGCCAAAACCTCCACTAATAGCTTCAAGGAGCAAATTATATTCTGCCAAACCGATTGGCAAACCTGCTTCCCTCAAGCTATTGAATAGTTCTAGCAGAGCTGGTTCATTCATCGTCTCTACTTAACCTTAAATAATTGATATGGGCATCCCAACTTTTCAATAATACTTCTAAGTAAGGTAATTGAGATTCTTCCGATAGCTTGTTTAATGCATCTTTTAATGAATCTCGTTGCAGTGCATTAACCCAATCGAGCAACTCACTAGTACTCACATTCTTGCTGAATCTACCCGTTTCACCCTCTAGAATTTCTCGTAATTTAATAAAGCGAGCAACAGCTTTTTCTACTAGTTCATTTGCAATATCAGGAAAACGATTTTTTACAATTTGAACAATCTGTTCGTAGCTGGGAAAATTAATATAGTAGAATATACACCTACGCAAAAAAGCATCAGGTAGGTCTTTCTCGTCGTTACTTGTGATGAAAACAATGGGTGGATTAACAGCTTTAATCTCCTTCTCTCTTCCGTTTTCTTGCACCTCCTCAATCTTGATTAGTTGCTCATCTAGTTCTAGCAATAAATCATTTGGAAAATCGATATCGGCTTTGTCAATCTCATCAATTAAAATTACCGAACGCTTTGGATTGGTAAATCCCCGACCTAATGGTCCCAAACGGATATAGGATGTTGGTTCATCAAAGCGTTTCTTTTCCTCTGTTGTTAAAGAACCAGATGCTGCTAATTGAGCATCACGTAACCGTCCAACTGTATCATAAATGTACAAACCATCTTTTGCTTGACTCGTTGATTTTACATACCAAGCCTCAAAATCTAATTCCAACTCATAAGCGACTGCAACAGCTAGTTTAGTTTTGCCACATCCGGGTTCTCCTTTCAGTAATAACGGACGACCCAAGTAAATCGCCAAATTGACAACATCTACTAATTTTTGGCTGGGAAAGTAAGGATAAATAAGCTTACCTTTGTAGGTTTCTCCTAATTTCGGTTGTTTATTTCCTGTATATTTAAAGTCGTTAGAATTTAGAGATTTAACCATTTATCCTCCTGGTCAAACCAATTAAAACCGCATAATTCACAAATTTTTCGGAGAGTTGGTATTGGAATACCTTGCTTTTCTAAAAGTTTCCTAACGCTTTCTGTCTTATTAGAAGATATCGCTGGAGGTAAGTCCTGACTTTGATAATTCAACCAATCCCTTATATCTTGTTCTAAAAATGGATTAATTATGGGTAATTCAAGAGGGTCATTAGGTTGCCAATTTGAATTATAATTTTCAACAAAACCAACATTCCATTGAGATACGAATTTTTGATAATCTAAGAAAAATATAAATAGTTTCAATTTGCTTTGCTGAATGTTATTTTCTAATATTTTTTGACTCAGTGAATTCCAAAAATCGTTAAGTAAATCATACAGATTTTCTTTAATTGTTTCATCAACATTGTCAAACACAATTAAAACGTTTTGTGATTTCCATAGTTCACAAATTTTATCCGCTATTTTAGAAGGCAAACTCTCTTCAGGTAAACCAACTCGACCAGCAAATTCATTCCATATTCCTGTAATATCTGTTCTTGATGAAGTTCGATTTAAGTCAATAATAATTTTTTTCCCTTGCAAAATTTTGGGACTAATTAAAGCTAATCGCTTGAGCAACCATTTTTGACCGTCGTCTTTAGAAGAACCTTGGAGCAAAAATACACCATGAGAGTACTTTATAGCAATCTCTTCAAAACAGTTGTGTTGTTTCCAGTATCCTAACTTCAATAGTGATTTATATAATAAATCTAAAGTTTGGGGTTTTTCTAAGTTCGATTTTCCGATTTGTTTAGATTGGTTAATTTTTTCTTCTAACTCTTCTAGCTCCTCTTCTATTTCTTCTAATTTTGCTTGGTACTCTTCAACTCTTTGATATAGCTCATATTTTGCTTCCGAGTCACTTTTGGTTGTTCTTTCTTTCTTGAACCATTTCAATTTTTTGCGAACTTCTTCATATTCCTCCTCTAGGTCTTCATATTTTGACTCTAAACGCTTAAGCGAAGGCATATACTCTCCTTATAAGGATTTTTTTAGCAGTACAGGAGTCAAGTGTTCTGTAATTCCTGCTATCCGAATTGCCGCGCACCCTAGTTTATGGGCAAACTCAATGGGGCGACCTGCCCCGATTGCATCATAAAACCCTACCGCAAATTCAATTGCTGCTCTATCGCCAATTGCCTGGTTCATGCCAATCACATAGTCAATATGATTGACAATTGCTTTCGCTTGCAATTCTGAATAGCAGCCGTTAAGCACAACACAGCGAATTTGGTCAGCAAACAGTTCAAATAACCCTGCTAATGCTTCCCCGTCCACAAGCTTTGTGTTGCCAACTTCGTCTTCAAAGACCAGCCCTTCTTTCCCCGTTCCATGTCCAGAGAAATGAATAATCTGTGGACTTATATCGAGCATAGCCCGTTGAATATCACGAGGACGAACTGCCAACCGTTGCTCTAGATGAAATTGGTCGCGCTTTTGAGCGCGTCGCAACCCTTCCCCAATGTCTCGCAACTCTTGATCTAGTCGTAGGCGCGTGGTGTCTTTAGGATTGGCAGC
>CAKZYM010000574.1 GCA_937884685.1 uncultured Calothrix sp. | reverse complement strand
GATTTTAGATTTTAGATTTTAGATTATAAGCGTTAGCGTAGCGTGTCCGGAGGACATGCATCTTGGTCGCTAATAGTATACAAATTAAATGCGTAACAACTTATTGCTTAATTCAACACAATTGGAACCCGGTTTTTTAGATTAACCAGATTCCTTAAATTTGACATATTCTATGCTACCTATTTTCCATTGCACAATATCAAATTAATAAGCAAGTAAAGCTTTAGCTTAAAACTATAAAGCACAATGACTAATTAATGCAGCAATTTCCATTAAATAATCCCAAGTTTGAGAACCAATTACTCCATCTACGACTATTTGTTTATCATTTTGGAAGGATTTGATTGCAGCTAGAGTTTGAGATCCAAAAATACCATCAATCTTGCCAAAGTAATAACCGTCAAAGCCTAAAGTCTCCCGAATAAACGGAGAAAATTTCAAAACGCTTTGGATTTTAGCGACATCATCGCAGTAGCTACCAGGATATAGCAAAGGTAAATCGGGACGTTGACCAATGTAGAGCGCTTCCCAAGTTACTACCCCAACGATACCATCTTGTTTTAGAAAGGTGCGATACTGAAAAATTTCAACTGCAAGTAAAGTTATTTCCCCGAATAAACCATCAATTACCAGACCTTGAACATCAGGAACTCTTTTGATTAAGAATTTTTGCAACTGCTTAACTGAATCACCTGTCGCACCGAATTTTAAAGTAGGTTGCTTGATTTGAACGGGACTTTGAATCATGAATCTCTCCTTGAATTCGTTTCTGTCATAGGACATCAAGTCGATGGTTCGGGATTCCGTAGATTGACAAGGTACACTTGCGGGTACTTTTGTAAATTGCAACTGTTGATACATGAATACTGCCATGATTTAATTCACATGGACAAAAGTGCAATCTAAATATTATAGGACTTACGCAAAAGCAACGTAACTGCGTCATTACGAGCGATAGCGAAGTAATCGCAGGATTGTTGCGATTGCTTCCCTAAACTTCGTTTCGGTCGCAATGACAAATCTTCGTTGCGTAAGTCCTGTATTATTGAGAACCGAGTAAGCAACAATATCACAAGCTCGAATCTAAATGAGAAGAGCGAGGTTAATAAGAGAATAATAATTTCCCTCGACCCAACTCATAAAACTAATTTTTCTGAATTTCGTCAAATTTTGCCCTAACAGCTTGAATATCTTGCCACATTAACCATTTTGGTCCACCAACTTCCCTTGTAGAATTACGTAGTAAGTAAGATGGATGAAAAATAGGCATACATAAACGTCCTTCCCACTCTATCCACTGTCCGCGAATTTTGGTAATTCCACGTTTTTCAGCGAGTAAACCTTTAAGTGCTGTTGCACCTGTCAAAAGAATTATTTTTGGGTCAACTAAACGAATTTGTTCGAGAAGATAAGGTTTACAAGCTTTGATTTCTTCAGTCGTTGGGTTGCGATTACCAGGAGGACGACATTTATTGATATTCGCTATATATACGTCTTTTTTGCTATCAAGCTTTACTGATGCCAAAATTTTCTCAAGAAGTTGTCCTGCTCGTCCTACAAACGGTAGTCCGGTTTCATCCTCGTTTTGACCGGGTGCTTCCCCAATAATCATGATAGATGCTTGAATATTTCCTCTGCCAACGACGACATTTTGACGAGTATCCCCAAGCTTACAACGATGACAATTGCTGCAATGCTGTGCTAATTCCACCATCGAAGGGTAAGTACCTGGAGAAATAGCAATTTTGGCATCCGTTGGAATAAGTTCTTTTTGATTAAAAGTTGACTCTTCAAAAAGACTTAGCTGATTTTCGCTGCTCATTTGAAATAAAAATTGCGTTTGACAAATCTTTTGTAATATTGTTCGACTACGCTTTTTTCGCGTAATAATATCTATAAATCCTTTATTATATCAGCCCTAACCGAGTAGACGACAGCGAGATGTCAGGCAATGCCGTTGTAAAGTACTTGAGTCATCATGTTATACAACCCAATTTTTCAAAATCGCGAAGTTGCTGGTGAAAAGTTAGCGGAGTTAATTCGTACTCAATTAAACAAACAAGCGGCTGAATCAGGATTAAAACCAAGCCCAATTGTTTATGCTTTACCTAGAGGGGGATTACCAGTTGCTTTACCTGTAGCGCGTTTGCTTGATTGTCCTTTGAAAATAGAAGTTGCCAAAAAAATCACTCATCCACGAAATGAAGAATTAGCTATCGGAGCGGTGACAGCTTCAGGAAGTGTTATTTGGTCGAACAATAGAATATTTCGCTTCAGATTTGATTCGCGAGAAAAACGCCAAGCAAGTTTAAATTTAGCTATGGATTGTGCCAAATCCTTGGAGACAAAGTTAAGTCGCGCTTGTTCCCAAGTTTCGGCTGAGGGAGCAACTATTATCTTGATTGATGATGGTATTGCTACGGGTATGACCATAGCAGCAGCAGCAACTGCTCTGAGAAAGTTAAATCCTGCTCAAATCTGGCTTTGTACCCCTGTCTTACCTCAAAAATTAATACCTTGGCTGCATAAATGGGGGGAACAGATCATCGCTTTAGCAACACCTGAATCTTTTTTGAGTGTGAGTAATTTCTATGTAGAATTTCCTCAAATTGAAACCGAAGAAGCGTTGAGATATGTTGAGCAGCAATCGGTTATCAGAGGGAGTAGGGAGTAGTAAGTAGCAAGTAGCAAGTAGCAAGTAGTAAGTAGTAAGTAGTAAGTAGCAAGTAGTAAGTAGTAAGTAGCAAGTAGCAAGTAGGGAATAGAAATGATAAGAATGCTTTGCATTTTTTGGATAGGTTATTAATAGGGGTTTTCTGCCTTCATAATCTATCTAGTTAAAACTCTTACTACAAAATTATACTTATCACAACGGCTGGAAATAAAAGTACTACTCTTTACTTTCTATTTTCTACTTTCTACTTCCGACTTCCGACTTCCTACTTTCTTAATCGTATTTCATTGCTCTAGCATAATCGCCAATCGCATAACAAGCAGTTTTCAAACTAGCACGAGCTTGGTCTTGACTGCGACTGTCTTTAATTTCCTTAGCTATTCGCAAACGTTCTTCGTAATAAGACATTGCACCTTCGTAGTCTCCTAAAGCTTCACAAGCAACCCCTAAACTTCCTAAAGATTGTTCTTGAGCGCGTGTGTCTTTAGTTTCTTTTGCTAGTTCTAAACGTTCTTCATAATGAATAATTGTTTTTTGATACTCACCCAAAGCATAATAAGCATTACCAAGGTTTTTTAATACTTGAATGCTAGTACGACGGTTGTTTAGCAAGCGGGATACAACAATGCAATCTTCATAATATTTGGTTGCTTTTGAGTAATTCATCAAAGCATACCAAGCGTTACCTAAATTCTTTAATATTTGTTCTTCTCCCCAGTTATCCTGAAGTTCGCGCACTAATTTTAAACTTTTTTCTTGATATTCTATTGCCTTTGAAAGATTATTAGAAGCTTTATAAACTAATCCTAAATTATTTAGTGCAGCTATCTGAGAACGGCTATCTTGCATTTGTTCAGCTTTTTCCAAACATTCTTCTAAAAAGTTGATAGCTTCAGGTTGCTGTTTCAAATGACGATAAGCATTGCCTAGATGTGAAAGAGCTTGTATTTGCAAGCGCTGTTCTTTATTCTCTTTAGCTAAAGACAAGCATTGGTGAGCGTAGGATATAACACTTTTATAGTCACCAGAGCAATAAGCTACTAGTGCTAAATAAGAAAGCGCTTGAGCCTGTTTTAAAGAATTACCATAGGCTTGGAACAATGCGCTAGAGTGCTGTAAAGCTTTGATTGCAGCATTGTAGTCACCAGCTTGTTGTTGTTGAATTCCTTGTTGCAATAACTGGGATGCTTCAAAGGACTGTTCTTCATCTTTAAATGAGACATCTGCTTGCAAAGCTTCATCAATTTCCTGAATATCACTATATTCCTGATTTTTTTTGAGAAATTCTGTCGGTATATATAAAGGAAGTGTATTTTTTAAACTTGAGTTCCATTTATTTTTTTGCATCGACCGCTTGCTCCCTGTATTTAATCATTAGTAAAGTTATTATTCCCAAAATTTATCTATAAATTTCATTTCGAGAAAGAAATTAGATAAATCCTATAGTTAAAACCATTTATTCGACTTATTTATCCAAAAATGAACTCAAGTTTATATTCAAGCCTTATTAAATAAAAGTGATTACCTTTATTGGACTTAAAATAATAGGTTTTCTATTAATGATTTAAAAAGTTGGAATTAATTGACATTAATATTTATTCGTATCAATTGATATTGTAAGCGATTTTTTTTAAATAATCGTGAAATAAGAGTAAAGAAAATAGCAGTAATTTTTAACTATTATTTTTGAAGTATGTAGGATGTACTGATAGTATTAATACGGTTTTATTTAATTTAAATTCATCGCTGAAACTATACCTATTTGTCACCGGAAATACTTTGTAATGGAAGTTGCCTAAATAAGAAGGGTTAAAGCGGAAAGTTTCTAAAATATATAAAAATAAATATTTCTCAAGAGGTGATAATTTTACCTGTCTACAACCTCTCAGAATTTATCTACTCAGGTCTAAAAGTTACTAACAATTATCAACTGCGGCTTTATCAAAGTTAGCTCCTATCAAATTAGCACCTTGAAGCTTTGCATCCGTAAGATTTGCACCTGCCAAGTTAGCACCTTTGAGATTTGACCACCTTAAATCAGCACCTCTCAAATCTGCTCCGCTCATATCAGCTTGTAATAAATATGCGCCGCTCAGGTGGGCTTTGCTTAAATTGGCTTTGCTTAGATTGGCTCTATAGAAATAAGCACCCATTGCTTCTACTTCGTACAAATTAGCATTTACTAGTTCAGCACCAATTAAGTTTGCATCAAATAGTCTTGCTCTCCAAAGATTAGCCCGGTTGAGCTTTGCTCCCCCTAAATCAACACCTTTTAAATTTGCGTCTTTTAAATTCGCACCGATTAAGTTTGCTTGATTCATAAAAGCATCTTCTAGGTTCGCCAAATTTAAATCAACTCCAATTAAATTAGCAAGACTTAAATCAGCTTTTGCGAGATTAGCGCTAGTTAGTCTAGCTAAACTAAAATTAGCTTTGATTAAATTAGCTTCTTGAAAATTTGTATTGTTAAGATTAGCGCTATTAAAGTCAGCTTCAGTTAAATTTGCCCGTGCTAGCATTGCATTTTCTAAATTGACGTGACTCAAATTAACTTTTTGAAGATTTGCACCTGTAAGATTGTATCCATATAAATTTGCTGAACTTAAATCTAACTCAACTTGAGGATTTTTCTTTCTCCACTCATCCCCTTTGAAAGTACCAGTTCTGAGTAAAGTCAGATGCTCTAAATTTGCCATGATTAATCTTTACTGCTGACGCTTACTTTGGGCATTTACCCGACCAGATACGCTTTCAATCGCTGCTAATGCTCCATCTGCTCCTGCAAGTATATCCTGTTCTTGTCCCCCTAAATAGAGCCTACCAAAACTACCTACAGCATTTACAGCCAAGATATTTATCGATGCTGCTTTCTCGGCTTCGTTTGCGGCTAATGCAGCAAAAGCAGCAGGTTCAACTTCGAGTACATACAAAGTTTGTCCTGCTAATAGCATTTGTCCCCTTCGAGTTCGATTAATCAATTGTGCTTGATAAGCGTCAACATTGCGAATAATTTGACTTGAAACCACCCTGGGCTTAAGACCTTCGTCTCTTTTGACTCCCAAAGCTGCTAGAATGGCCTGTCCCGCAGTCCGAGTTTCTCCTTGAGAGCTAGAATGCACTTCTAGGAGACCATACAGCCTTTCTACCATCTGTACCCCCGGACGAACCGAAGCCGATTTTAAAGCTACATCAGTAATTCGATTGATTTCGATACCGGGAGAGATTTCAATCCACAAAGAAGTATCTCCAGGTAGTGGTAAAAAACCTTGGGCTACCGTTCCCATATATGCTGCATGTTGAGGTTGCAAATTATCGAGATATACATAACTGCGTAGTTCTACACCCAAGATTCCGCTCCAGCCATAAGGATAAGAAATATTTATTATATGGATTTAAGCTACCATAATGCGGTTACTAGTAGGGAGTTAGAATTTAGGATTACCGCTGTTCAGATATGTGTTATTTTTTTCGTACACCTTCATAGGGCTACTTTTAAATATTTCTAAACCTTAATCTTAGAGCTAAATTTATCTTAATTATTAAGCAAAATGGTACGACTTTATCACGTATTGCTAGGTTTTCTATTGATTCCAATCGGAGTTATAGGTGCATCTTATTTTTCTGCAAATTCTGCAAATAAAGAAGATTCACAGCCAAGTTCGGTTAAGACACCTATTCCAACTGTAGTTAGTACGGAATTTAACCAAAATAATATTTGGAAGAATCTAATAACAGATACTCCGCTTCCACCTGGTTGGAAAATTAATCCTTGTCAAGATAAAAACTCTATGCTTTGTGTTTCTGCAAATGCGAAACTTGTAGGAACCGTAGAATTAAAAATTTTACCTTTAAGCACTCAGCCTAATTTTGAAAAAATGCTGGTTAATACTGGTATTCCAATCGATAAAAATATAAATTACCGCAGCCCCAAATATATTACACAGGTAACAACTGCGCTTAATGATTGGGTAAAAAATCGCTATGATTTATTAGCTAAAAACAATAAATATGTTTATGACGATAATTTAAAAACTGCGAAAACCGCAGATGGTATTTTATTTTCTGCTTATCCACCACAGAAAACGCGTGTTGGTAAACTTCAAGGAATACGTTACGGTTTTGCAGGACTTGAACAAAAAGGTGGAGTACACGAACAACATACGGGTTACGTAGCTTTTGATGGTAAATCACTTTATTTAATTAATACTGCTTTCGACCCTGCTTCATCTATTGCTAAATTTGAAAAGTTAGAAAATTTATCCGTTTTCCTACCTTACTTAAATACTCTTGTCGAGAATTTGGAATTACCAAATTAGGGGATTGGGGATTGGTAATTGGTAATTGGTAATTGGTAATTGGTAATTGGTAATTGGTAATGACTCGTTCGGTTTTGTAGGTAAATAATATTTGCTAATTCATTCCTACCTATTAGTTTCAACCCAAAATCCAAAATCTTAGTTCCTAACTCCTAACTCCTAACTCCTAACTCCTAACTTTTAAATCCTTCCAATCCCCAATCCCCTATTTATACATAACTAATCTGATTCATAAAACCTGCCATCAAATTAATTTCAGTATGTACGCTAGCAAATTTATCAGCTAGTTCCTCGAAGGTGATTTCTTTATTACCTTGAGTTCCTATTAATACTGCTTCGTCACCCCACCTAACTGGTTCGGGAACATCGGTAATATCTACCGTTATTATATTTAGCGATACTCTTCCGACTACGGGACAGGGATGACCTTTAATTAGAACAATACCTTTATTGAATAAAGCACGGGGATAACCTTCACCAAAACCAACTGGTAAGGATGCAATTAAACTGTCCCGTTGAGTAGTGAATAAGCTACCGTAACCAATAGTTTTTCCTGATGGTACTTCTCTTACTTGAGCTATCCTAGTTTTTACTGACATTACTGGCTCTAATTCGGGAGGATTTTGAAAATCCTGGGAGGTTCTTACACCATAACAAGCTGCTCCAACTCTAACTAAGCGATTGCCCTCGTTATTGACGCGCACGGTTGCAGCACTGTTGTGAGTGTGGGTTAATACGTTATGGTCTACGTAATTATTAAGGACTTGACGCGCTTTGTAGAAGTCTTCTATTTGTTTATGGGTGAAATCTAAATCTTGTCCATCAGAACTAGCAAAGTGGGTCATGATACCAACGATATTTATACCGGGTAGTCCACAAATTAGCTTGAGTTCTTCTATTTGATTAGAAAAGAAACCGCTTCGACCCATTCCTGTATCGATATTGATATGTACCGGAATTTTTTTTCCCCGTTTGACTCCTGCTTCAGAAACGTATTTCGCTGCTTCGATGCTCCCTATTTGTTCTTCTATGTTGAGAGAATCGATAGACTCGTTTAACTCTTCAGGTAAAGCCATTCGCAATCGCAACAGTTTTATCTTTTTTGCTGCGTCCGAACCTAAAATACGAATAATTGTTGCTTCTGGATTAGTACAAATACCTATATAGTCTGCACCTGCTGCAATAGCTGTAGGGGCTAAGCTCTCTAAACCATGTCCGTAAGCGTTGGCTTTCATAACTACGCACAGTTGAGAAGGCTTAACTATATTACGAATGTGGCTAATATTATTTTTGAACTTATCTCGTGAAACGCTTACTTCGATATGATGCTGATTCATTGGGGCGAACTAAATTATCTCCTACAGACTATGAATCAAATAATCATATCTATTTTTTGCTACATTTGTATGGTATGCATAAGACATTTGCTATATGGTTAAATCGTACCTATTTTTACTTTTTGAAAATAAATTTAATTTTACTGAGAATTAGCTTTTGATTAAAGATGATTGCTAACGAAAACTATTATTAATTATCTGAAGAAAGAATAAGTAGATTAACTAATTAATTAAATAAATAAAAACCCCCTTGAAATAAGAAAGGGGGTGTAAGAGTTTAGAATATATTGTTTTTGCTATTGTGGCGTAAATCCTAAACTAAATTTCAGCTTCAGCACGCTCAATTAAACGCTTTGTGAGGGTTTGCGTACCTGTATGCTCAAAATAGTTGGTGCTAAGGTCAATGAACGCAGCTAGATAATCTAGTTTGTCATCAGCGAAATCAACAAAACCACTCAATTTACTCGTGACTTTTTGAGGAGTCAAATCATTATTTGATACGGTTTCACTCATCCAACCTTTGACTGAATCAAAGCTGGAACCGATAAAGTTAAGCTTATTTTCAGAACTATTACCGGGAATTTCGTCATTCATCTGCTGGAATGTGGAATTATCTTCTAATTCTTTAGGACTCATTCCATTGAGAGCAGATTGAGCTTGTTGAATAAAATCGGGACCTAAAGGAATTAAACCATCGAGACAGACTAACCCAACCATGCGAATATAAGATTCACCACTATATTCGCCCAAAGAAGCCACAAAATCGCCGATGCTATCCCCAGGGATACCGTTGATGCTACAAAAAGCTAGCAATTCCGCGATTAGTTTCAAAGATAAATCAATAGTTTGAGCTTTATCAGCTTTAGGAGTAAATTTGTTTATTAAACCTCCAAACAAAGGAATTTTATCGCTTACTTTATTAGCTAAAGCGGCTGCACCCAAAGCTTTATCGGTGCTATCAACTGTTTGGTAGAGCCATAAACCTTTTTGGTATCCTTGGGAACGGTCATTGTAAAGATAAATCGCTCGTTCACCAATCTCTTGTATTACATCTTCATCTTCTTCCCCAGTAACTTCTTTAATTGTGTTGACAAAACCGACTGTATTTTGCCAGTGACCGGGGGTGATAGAATCGAGCGCATTCAGTACCGAAACGGTAATACCGCTAGTTGGTAATTCATCAACCAATTCAAAAACTGGTTTGCTCATGATAGTAGACTCCTGTTATTGATTTTTTGCTGGGAAGGTATTTTTAGTGAGGGGTTAGGAGTTAAAAATGAGGAGTTAAAAGTTAGAAGTTATTTAAACTACCAACTACTAACTACTAACTACTAACGACTATTAAGCTTTCACTCTTGATAAGCCACTAAGGTCAAATTTCTTCAGCCAAGCTTCTCTATCTGCTGCTGTAAATACATCAGGGTCGCTGGAAATTATTTTTACTTGATAGCGATTGTCTACCAAAACTGCTGTCTGCTTTCCTCTCTCAATCGCTGGATAACCGGAGATTTGTTTGGAACTCTTGTCAAATTTCGCTGCTGCTGAAGGGTTACTGGTAGTATCGTTAACGGAAATTTTCGCTACTTCTTTTCCGTCTTTTTTCAATTTAGCTTGAGCAAAACCTTTCTTTTCTTGAGTAAAGACTCGCTGATAACCATCAGATGCTGCGGGGAAAAATTGATTAAATTTGCTACCTTGGGTAGCATCTTTAGCAACCGCTTGTCCTTTCTTCTGCTGAGTACTTTCCTGCTGTACTTGGTCAAAACGTCCGGGAGCTTTCTGAGCGCAAGCTGTTGTGAACAATAATATCGAAAGAACTAACGCAGCAAGTATTCTGCGGGTGCGCGTAAAATTCATTTTTGACTCCTAATTTAAGTTTGACCGAATAAAGTATAAAGGATTTACAATTTATACTTTACGACTCATCCTTTATACTTCATTTGTCAAGTAACAAAAATATTGTGCGATAACGTTTGAGTATATTTACCAACAGTTAAACTTCTTAACTATTAGGGAAAAGGAGTCAACTTTCAAAGGTTTTCTCTAACCTTTAATCTTTGACCCTTAACCTTTAACCTTTTTAACTGTTAATTTCGATGAGCTATAACAGCATAAAATGGGTCACCACCTGCCGCACCTAACCACTGGAGGAAATTTGGTGCTGTTGATTGGTTTTTGATTACTTCTGGAGGAGTAAATCCGGGAACTGATTGAAAATAGCTTTTCACTAATTGGACTCTTCCCATTTCGCTATTATCGCGCCATGCTTGAATTGCTTTCTGAGAAAACATTCTGTTGGAAAAGCTAAAAATTGCGATACCACCGGGTTTGAGAATGCGATAAATTTCAGTAAATATCGCTTCTGGATATTGTAAATACTGGACGGAAACGCAATTGAGAACAGCATCAAAATCTTGGTCTTTTAACGGTAATTTCGGATTTGCGTTAAGATTTTGGACAAAATAATTGTCTAATCGAGGGTTACGTGCTAGTTCTTCTTGATTAAGTCCATGTCCTTCAATGTAACTGAACTGGATTTCTTCGGGTAAATGAGAAACCCAACTACTCATCATGTCCAAGATGCGAGTACTGGGTTGGAGACGTTGACGATATAAATCTGTAAGCTGCTGGATAAATCCATCATCTACATGAGTAACGAAACGAGGAAGTCCGTAGAATAATTTATCATCCGTATCATCTAACTTAATTCGTTGATTTGGTCGAAGCACCATAAAATCCCCTAAATCAGTGAACAGTAAACAGTGAGCAGTTATCAGTTGTCAGTAGCTGCTCGATTTTTATATTGATTGTTTTTATCGTCTTATTTAATATTGCAGCATTGTGTGACAATCATTTAAATCTTGCCCATTAATTTGCTAATTCAAATTTTGTGTTAAATGCATTGATAATATTTTCATCTTTAGTATTATCTAAAACCGCAAAAAAAATTTTTTCAAATAAACCAGTGAATAAATGATTTTCTATAAGATGATAGTGAAAATATCCTGCGACATCTTCGGGATTATTTTTAAATACACCACATCCCCAAGCACCTAAAACCAAACCTTTGTAATCATGAGTTGCAGCAACAGATAATAGTTTTTCTGTACGTCCGAGCATCGTACTTTCAATTTTATTTATTTCCTGTTTTTTACCATTTTTTCTGACAGCACCAGCATTCACAGCAGGTACAGTTAAAATAGAAATTAAAAATGGTTTATCTAATAATTTATCATCATCATCTCTGATTACAGGTATCTGGGGAGAATAAATCATATCGTCGAGATAAAGACAAGAACCGTAATATCTATTTTTCTCGTACATTTCGGTCATTTGAGAAATACAAGGATAAAGTCCGGTTGCTCTAGCTAAACTTTCTTCCTGTGCTTGACTACCATTAAGGAATCCACCACCGGGATTTTTTGCAGAAGCGAAGTTTAAACACAATACTTTATTAAAACCTTGTTGACTTACCAATCTGCTTGCAGCATTTAAAGTTGTTTCGTTATTTATTTCAAACTGAATTGGATTTTGGTTTTCACTGACTTTCTTTTTCTTTAATTGAGAAGAAACTCTGGAAAAATCGTTTTCTGAATAATGAATTGAATTATTGATTGCATTTTGTAATTCTTTTTGAATATAAATTATTTCTTGATGCTGATTTTGATAAAAGCCTTGATTTAATATATCTAATGTTTCTTGAGCTATTTTTGCTCGTTGGTTTCGGTTTTTGTTCATGTTTTATATAGAATTATCCTGTAGATTTTTATAAAATATGTAGGGTGTGTTATCGCGCCTAGCCTTGGCTTACCGTAGGTATTGCGTAACGCACCATAGTACTAAGACTTTATTTCAATAACTCACTCAAAGCCTCAACCAAAACCTTATTCTCCTCATCCGTACCAACAGCAATCCTTAACTTATCTTCCAACCCTTCCTGTTTAAAATACCGAATTAAAATACCTTTTTCTTTCAACTTCAAATACAAATACTCAGCATTACCTTTAGGTGGCTGATTTAATAAAAAATTTGTCTGAGAATCCCAAACTTTAAAACCTAATTTTTCTAATTCTTCTGATAGCTTGCTACGAGATTTTTTAACCTTTTCTGCACAATTATTCTTATAATATTGGTCGCGCATTGCAGCAGCACCGATTGCACAAGCAATAGCATCAATATTATAACTATCTTTGATTTTATATAAGCCAGATAATAATTTTTGATTCGCAATTCCAAATCCCAATCTTATTCCAGCAAGCGAATATCCCTTTGATAAAGTACGAATAGAAATCACATTTTCAAATTCTTTTACTACAGATAAAGCATCACTATCAGCAAAATCACAATAAGCTTCATCAATCACTAAAACACCAGATAATCGTGATGCTAATTCCCGTAAATCTTCTATCGGAACAACATGTCCCGACGGACTATTTGGAGTGGCTATAAAAGTAACAGCACCATCGGCTTTTACTAATTCATCTATCGGTAATTTATAATCTTCGGGATAATCTATTTCTACTGTTTGGGCTGGCTGCATCTCCACCAAAGTACGGTAAAGTACGTAAGTAGGCATGGGATAAACTACTTTTCTATTCACATCCGTACAAGCACGAATTACTAAATTTAAAACTTCATCGCTACCGTTACCAACAATTATCCAGTCAGTAGGGACATTCAAAGTTTCACTAACTGCTTTACGAAAATCAGTAGCGGAAGAATCGGGATATCTTCTTAACCATTCCCAATCAAAGTTTTGTAAAACATCTTTTACTTTCGGGGAAGGAGGATAGGGATTTTCGTTACTATTGAGTTTAATTATTTTACTATCTGATTTTGGCTGTTCTCCAGGGATATAGCCAGTCACTACATCAATTTCAGGACGGAAGAAGCTAGTCATTTCAGTTATCAGTGTTAATCTTTTAATCCATTTAATCCGCGTTCAAACCAGTAAATATTCTCGAATAAATTCAATCATACCTTCACCTTCTTCTTTATTCGCTATCCAATCAGCTTTAGCTTTTATTTCGTCTTGAGCATTTCCGACAGCTACTCTAAATCCGCAATAATCAAAAAAATCTAAATCGTTTTCTGCATCACCCACAGCGATTACTTGATTACTGGTAATATTCAAATATGATAATGCTTTGTCTAATCCTTTGGCTTTGTTTATCCCTATTGGTAATATCAAAGCATAATCTTGATGAGGAATGATATGTAGTGGAAATTTAAATTCTTCAATTATAACGTTAACTTTTTCTGCAAATCTACGTCTAACTATTGTTTCTATCCGATGTTGATGAAATGGTATATTATTTTGCATCAACTGAGTAATAAATTCTATCGATGGTTTATTAGCTAAAGGCTCGATTTTATCCTGAGATGGAAAATATATTATTGCTCCATTTTCTGCAACTATTAAATCAAATATTTTAATTTGACGACACACACGTAATAAATCATCAAATCCCCTTCCGGTAACGATAGCAATTAATAAACCTGCTTGCTTAACTTCTAATAAAGCTTTTTCAACGTTATCCGGTATTCTACCCCTAGTAGCGATTGTCCCATCATAATCAGTCGCTAACATTTTAAATGAGGAATTTAGCATGGATGTGCTTATATCTAGAGATAAAGAAAAGATACCACAAACCCAAACCGTAACAGTTTTCAGTTGAATAAAATACACCCCTCTCCTTGATAAGGTGAGGTTTCCCTGCATTGTATTGTACTCACGTAAAAAACTTTATATTAATTATCTATAAAAGCTATTTTTCTTGACATAACACTATTATAAATGGTGCGTTACGCTGAAGCCATAACACACCCTATATTTTTTCCTATTCCATTTCTAATTTATTCATCTGATTAAAAACTAATTGTGAAATATCAGGAAATATCTGCCAATCGTGTGCATAAGCTCTATCTTCTCCAAAAACAACTAAAATATAACTTTTACCATTAGGTGTAGTAATAATACCAGCATCGTTTCTAGAACCGGAAGTCCATCCAGCTTTTCCTTTAAAGTCAACTTTGTCTGGTAAAGATGCGCTTAAAAATCCTCTTACGGGGTTAAATTCATTTAGGTTTTTATCATGTCTCTTAAGATTTCTAGTTCCAGCATCTATTGTTAATAATTCTGCCATTTTTAAACTTGATTTTTCTGAAACCGATTTGTTGTGATGAATTTCATATAGTAATCTTGCAACCTGTTGGGTCGAAATTTTATTAAGATTTGCTTTCTGGGAATTTTTTCGCAATTTTAATTCAGAACCCTTTGGTCTAGCAAGTTTTAAAGATGGAATGGGAAATGTTTTTTGACTGACATTAATATCTTTGTAGCCTGCTTTTTGAAAGTATTGATTAATTTTTAATCTTTTTTTTCGCCAGTTTTTATATTCTTCTCCTTTAATATTTTGCCGATATTCAGTTTTAGTAATTCTATCAACTATATAACTTGCAGCTTCGTTATCAGATTTCTGAATCATTGCATCTAAATATTCAGGAAATTCTGTTTCTGATAAAATACCTTTTTCTATTTGAGCGTAAAGATTGACCATCCAAAATAATTTCACTACACTTGCTGGATATCTCAGTTTTTCTTGCTGATATCCCGCATATTCGCCGGTTTCTACATCAATTATTGTGATTGATAGTGTTTGAATGGGAAATTTCTGATTTTTAGTAAAATCAACTATTTCATCAACAGTTTTCTGTAATTTTTCATTTTTATTTAAATTAGGAGAAGTTTGGACATTATATGCTAATTCTGAATTATCTATAGTCTCATTTAGGGAAAGAGGTGAAGCTGATGGTACGGTCAATGAAGGTAGTTCGGAAGTTGATTTATCTGCTGATTTTGCAATTTGATTATTATCGGTATTTTGTTTATGTAAAAATAAACCTATTAAACTAATTGTTAGCGCTATTCCAGTAACTATTCCTACAAATTGGAGCCGTAATAATTGAGTAGAGCGTTTTTTATCGCTGATTCTCATTTTAATTTTAATTTATGTATTTATACTATTTGATTGATTTATAATTAATTCAAACTGAAATTAACAAAAGAAACAACTAACGATTACTGATAATATCGATAGTTTCATAGTCAGAAATTTTTAATTTTCCGTTTTCTAACTTTAAAGAATATCTGACTAATCTAGTATCAAATGAAGTATTTTTACCGGTCACTATTTTCCCATTTCTATAAAATTTTCGGTCTTCAGTAAAAATTATTTCAATTGTTGCTCTATCTTTACTAGCAACAAACTTTTCCACGGAATCAATACTTTGTACGCCATATCTATAGTAGGAATTGTTGTTTGATAACCATTCTAACGAACTACCGGAACCAATATTTTTTCTATAAGCTTCACCTGTTGTCAATTCAGTTCCAAGGCTCCGATTAAATGGAGGAGCAAATAATTGTCTTTTTGCATCTTGCCATCTATTTATAACTGTAATTGCTGCTTCTTTTGTAATTGATGATTTTGGCGAGTTAAGTAAATTTGCAGTATTTTTAGCAGGATTATCTTTCTTTTCGGCTAATGTTTTTCTAACTAAAATATCTGGTGTTTGATTGTTAATAAATACCATTCCACTAACAATAAAAACTCCAATTACACCACCTATAATTGTGGCTTTTTGCCAATCTTTCATTCCTTGATTGACTAGTACTGTTGATGGCTGAGCTTGTGATTCTGGTGATGGTAGTGAAATTACAGTCGGAGGTTCAGTGCTTTTCTTTAGCGGTAAAGAAATTTTAGGTACTGTAACTGGAATCGCAACCTTTGGAGGTTGCAAAGCTAACAGCATTTCTTTTGCAGTTAAAAAGCGTTCTCTTGGGTGAGATTGAATCGCTTTATCTAAAATTGCGGCAAAGTCGGGACTAATATTAGGAGCAAATTCTTTCCAGATAATTTCACCTGTAGATGAATTAGTAGGTAATTCTTGGGGCATTTTACCCGTAAGTAAGTATATCGCAGTTAGTCCCAAACTATACAAATCGCTAGAATATACCGGTCTGCCTGCGGTTTGTTCGCTAGGCATAAATCCCGGTGTTCCGATTACAATTGACCTCGTGGAATTTTCGGAAGCAACCATCACGGTATGCATGGTTTCCTTTACTGCTCCAAAGTCTATTAAAACAGGTTGATTATCTGTTGAGCGAATTAGGATATTATCTGGTTTTATATCTCTGTGAACGATACGTTTTGCGTGGATATACTCTAAGACTGGTAAAATATTAATTAAAATTTCTTTGACAAAAGTTTCGTTTAATCTTCCTTCTTTTCGCAGCTTTTTTCCTAGGGTGTCTCCTTGTATGTATTCTTGAACTAGGTAAAACTGCCCATCATGATTGAAGTAAGCGTATAGGTGGGGAATTTGATTGATACCATCACTTAGTTCTTCTAACAGTGCAGCTTCTCGCTGAAATCTTTCTTTTACTAGTTCATATATTTGTGGATTATGCTCCACAGGCTTAAGCTGTTTTATTACACATTTACGTTTAGAAGGCATTTGAATATCTTTAGCCAAAAAGGTTTCTCCAAATCCTCCCGAAGCTAAAACTTTAATTACTTTATAGCGACCGTTTAATAGTGGTGGTGTCATCATAGGCTCACACCCAGTATTTATTAAACTATAGCCACGAAAAAATACAATTATCCTCTATATATTTACTTAAATATGATTACTAATATTTTTATCAAAACTTTAATTTAACTTTTCTGAGTCATCAAAGTTCCAATTTTTTTGCACTTGATTCCATATAAGTTTGAAGCGCTGAGCATCGGGTATAACTCTCCCCGATTTCATCTGATATTCAAGTTTTACTTCTACCGTTGCAGTATTGGAAGTTGATGTTATGCTTTTTGCTGTTTCAATTTCTACTCTTTGGACTTGGTTCCACCAGTTTGTATATTCGGAGTATCTATTATTTGATTTTTCTCTTTGAAATTTTGCAGTAAGTTGATTCCAACTAGTTGTATAATCGCGATTATTAATCGTATTGTAGTAGTTGATTACTGCTTGAGAAGGTGATAGTTTAGAATCTTTTGTGGAACTTTTTATCTGAGAACCATAGAAATAATTTGGCGATACATTTGCATTTTCACTAGCTAATGCACAATAAGCTTCTTGATTGCGTTGAACGTAATTTTTCAATGAATCAATACAGTTGCTACGACTGCTAAATTTTGCAGTATAAACTTGATGGTATGGATTTCCAGATAAATTTGGATAGTCCTGCACCCAAAATTTACCAGCTTGACTATAGCCAGCATTCTTTAGATTTGTTATTTGATTATTAGCGTTATTAATATCCCGATATGCTGAATCTGCTAGATAATAAAAAGAAATCGGTTCTTGTGTTGGAGGTGTAGTAGCAGATTGAGTTGGGGTTAGTGTCGGGTTTGATGTTTTGTCAGTAATTATTTTTGGTTGCTGTCTTTGTTGAAAAAACATCACAGCTAACAGCGTACCTACTCCAACTAAACTACCTAATAGTGCCGATTTTAACCAACTTCCTGTCTGAGGGGGTTTTACAATTACGCTTGTTGATACTGTTGATGGTGCCAATGCTATAGTTTGCGAGGTAGGTTCGGAGATTAACGCGTCGAGCATTTCTTTTGCAGAAGAAAAACGTTCCCTAACATGAGAACGAATTGCTTTATCTAAAACTACTGCAAGATTATGACTGATATCATTTTTCGGCCAAATAATTTCACCACTATAGCTATCGTTTTCCAATTGCTGGGGTAGTTGAGCGGTTAATAAATAAATAGCTACTAATCCTAAACTATATAAATCACTGGCAAAAACAGCCCTTCCAGCAGCTTGTTCCATGGACATAAATCCCGGTGTACCGATGACAATCGAACTAGTAACACCACCATGAGAATTAATTTGCGCGGCCATCGTCTCTCGAACCGCACCAAAATCAATTAAAACTGGTAGATTATCTGATGAGCGGATAATAATATTTTCTGGTTTGATATCCCGGTGAACTATGCCTTTCCTATGAACGTAATCAAGTACATTCAAAATCGCAATTAATACCTCTCGCACCTCAGACTCACTCAGACTTCCGTTACTCGCAACAGTTTCGCTCAAGGTTTTTCCTTGAACGTATTCCTGAGCTAAATAAAACTGTTGGTTTTCAGTAAAGTAAGCGTATAATCTTGGTATTTGAGGGTTACCATCACCCAATTCTTCTAATATTGCTGCTTCTCGTCCAAACCTTTGTTTTACTAGTTCATAGGTCTGAGGATTATCTTGAATTACTCTTAGTTGCTTGATTACACACCGGCGAATCGAAGGTATCTGAGTATCTTCAGCTAGAAAGGTTTCTCCAAATCCACCGCTTCCCAAGGTCCTAAGCAAACGATAGCGGTTGTTGAGCAGCATTTTATCAGCAAGTAATTAGGTTCATATTTCTCAGTAATATATCTTACTGGTAAATATTAGGGGTAGGGAGTAGTAAGTAGTAAGTAGTAAGTAGTTGTTTATTAAATTAGAGGGAGAAGAGGGAAAAAATAATCTTGAAATTATGAGGGATAATAGATATTTAGTTAAG
>CAKZYM010000573.1 GCA_937884685.1 uncultured Calothrix sp. | reverse complement strand
ACTTCTCCCAAACCACCGAATAACGCCAAAATAAATGTTTTCTAAGCTTTGGTTTTCTTAGCAAGCTTGTGTAAATGTTTTTTACTTGCGATAAGGTAAGGTATTCATCAGCAAGAAGATGCTCTCTCATTGCTTCTGCTGCTTCTGGTGACAGTTGAATATCCCTATTTTTGATAGTTTGAAACAACCAATTCAAAGGAACAGCAATAAAATCGCTTAATATATCTCTTAAGCTCTCATGCTCTAGCAAATCCAAAATAACTAACTTACCACCAGGTTTCAAAGCAGCTTTCAGATTAGGAAGTAATTTTTCTACTGGTAAATGATGAACCGTAGCAATAGAAAAAATTGCATCAAATTCCTCTCTTGGAAAATCCCATTGCAAAATATCAGCAACTTGAAAATCAATATTAGGATATTGTTGTGACTTTTCCTTAGCCACTTCAATCATATTTGGGGATAAGTCGATAGCAATAACTCTGCTAGCACGTTTAGCAAGAAGACGTGAAAATTCACCCGTTCCACAACCAATATCAAGGATAGTCTTGCATTTTAATGTCAACTGTTTGAGTAAAAAACGGTGATAATGACTATTATGATTCCATCCCTGTTGTTCATTCAAAGCAATACAATCAAAATCATTGCGAATTTTTTGGGTTAAGCTCTCATTCATATTTATTAATTTACAGTATGATTTTACAGAATTATCCGAAAGAGTCTTTATTACCTACTCTCCCCAATTTGCTTTAATCATTTCATCGTGTGGTGTTGTTATGAACAAAGCACTTTACCGTATTTATCTGTCAATTAATAAGACATTTTGAGTTTTTCCAATTTTATTAAAATACAAATACTAAAATATCAACTAAGCAAGACTATTAATGAGGTAGAATATTGTGCTAACAACTTCAACCACCCACAAAGTTACCTGGGAAAAATTACCTGAAGATTTTGTATTAGATGATGAACCTGTGGATAATATAAATCAGCCCTTACTTGCTGCGGCTTTAACAGAAAGTTTGGAGCAAAATGGGAAACTACCATCTAATGCTTTAACTATAACTAATTACGGTATTTGTGCGACGTTGAATAATCGATTTGTAGTAAAAGCACCAGATTGGGGATATATACCATCAATTAAAGTTTCCCGAGAAGAAGTAAAGCGCAGTTATACACCACAACTTGAAGGAGATATTCCAGCTATTGTGATGGAATTTCTATCGGATACCGAAGGTAGTGAATATTCAAGTAAACCAACCTATCCCCCAGGAAAGTGGTTTTTCTACGAACAAATTTTACAGGTTCCCAACTACGCAATTTTTGAAGCCGATACCGGAGTTTTAGAAGTCTATAAATTAGATGATTCCGGACGCTATGAATTGCAAACAGCAGATGCAAGCAATCGTTACTGGATTCCTCAAATGCAGCTTTTTCTTGGCGTATGGTCGGGTATTCGAGAAAATAGAACTGGTTATTGGTTGCGCTTTTGGGATGAAAATGGCGAATTATTATTGTGGGGTTCGGAATTAGTTGCTAAAGAACGTCAGCGTGCTGAAAAACTAGCACAGCAGCTAAGGGAAGCGGGTATTGAACCGGAATCTTAATTAGTTAGTCAGGTTAACTAAAAAATTATTAATAGGTAAATAGAATGAATAAGGTAACAAAAATGAGCGGATTATCGAATTCAGCACAACAGAATCTTGAGAAAGTACGAGCAAATGTAATTAAAATTCTACAAACAAGATTTAAAGACCTTCCAGAGCAAGTTATACAAGATGTTAATTCAATTGATGATATATCGCTATTAGAAAAACTTTTTAACAATTCGATTATCGTTGCTGATTTTGAAGATTTTCAGCAAAATTTAGAAAAAGCGATGTTAAAGAAGTAATTGGGGTATTAATTGCTTTAAGTCATTCTTAGGAGCAAAGTATCTTTTCTGACCCTTCTTAGTTCAATGGCTGATATAAAATAGCTCTTTTCAATCTACTAATACTAATTCTTTCATACCTAACAGTTGCATAAAACTAAAGCTATCGTTTCTTAATGCAAAGTTTTAGCCGTTAGCGGATTTTGATACTTTTCATTTTTTCAGATTGTAAATATCGAACGCTTTTCTAAAATATATCAAAATATAGATTTTCAACATCTTACTTCTATGTATGCTGTTCAAAATATCTCCAAAATCTTTACCAAAGTAAGATTCAGCCAATAATTAAAAAAAACCTGGGTAATATCGCCCTCCGAGACGATACTAACGTAACCTAAAGATGAACCGCAATTAATACTTGCCGTTCTGATTTGTAATAACTACCTTCTGCTTGATAATTCAAACTCTTGCAACTTAATACCAAAAACCACCAAAACACAATTTTTGTTAATTATGTTACTATTTTTTAGATTTAATTTTACAAATCAATTGGTTCTCAATCAATTCATCTAGTGATTTTTATCACTGCAATATGTTCTATATTACTTATACTAATTTCAAATAAATTACGGTAGCTATTTTCTACTAACAAAAGTGCTTTTTAATCAAGTAAATAGCCAATATTTAATTCTGATTTAAACTATCACGGGTGTCTATAAACAAGAGCTTACTTCTGATTAACCTAGGCTTAACTGATTTAATCAAAAAAAATCTTATATTAACCTTTGAAGTAAATTATGAATTCTCCAAATTCTACATCTGACAAAATTCTGGTTGTTGATGATTCCCCCGATAATGTCTTTTTAATCAAAACTATTTTGGAAGAAGAAGGTTATAAAGTTAGTACCGCAGAAAATGGTCACAAAGCATTAAATAGAATTGAAGAATCGACCTTTGATTTAATCTTATTGGACTTGATGATGCCGGGGATGGATGGTTACGAGGTAACTAAGCATATCCGAGGAAATGCTGAGCTATCTTTTACTCCAATTTTGTTGATTACTGCTCATGATTCACCTAATGTTGCTCATGGACTGGACTTAGGTGCTGATGATTTTATCCGCAAACCTGTAACCGTAGATGAATTACTTGCACGGGTACGTTCCCTCTTAAGACTTAAGCACAGTATTGACGAACGAGATGAAATTGCTCGTCAACGGGAGGATTTTGTTTCTCGTCTAACCCATGATTTACGTACTCCCTTAGTCGCAGAGGAACGAATGATGATACTGTTTCTCGAAGGTGCTTTAGGGGAACTATCACCATCAATGAATGAAGCGTTAACCATAATGGCTCGTTCTAACAGCAATCTGTTAGCGATGGTAAACACTTTATTAGAAGTTTATCGTTTTGAAGCTGGACGCAAAACCTTAGCCTTTTTACCAGTTGATATTAATCAATTAATCAAGGAAGTCGCGAGTGAATTGACTCCTTTAGCAGAACAAAAAAAACTCGTAATCAAAGCGGATCTACAACAAGCTGAAAATCCAACAAAAGTAATCGGCGATCGCCTTGAGTTGCATCGCTTATTTACCAATTTAGTAGGAAATGCCATCAAATTCACCGATAATGGCTCAATTAATATTTGTTTAGAACCTGAATCAAGCGATTGTGGTGTAATTACTATCAAAATCATTGATACTGGACAAGGTATTTCCCCAGAGCAGCAAGCTACTTTATTTGAAAGATTTCGTCCCGGAAGTCATAAACGTTCGGGTAGTGGTTTAGGATTGTACCTTTCTCGGCGTATTGTAGAAGCTCATCAAGGTACTATTAAAGTTGATTCTGAATTAGGTAAAGGTAGTATTTTTACAATTACCCTACCTATGAAACAATAAATCATCGAATTTTGGATTTTAGATTTTGGATTTTGGATTTTATCTAATTCATCATCCCTATCCCCTATTCCCCACTCCCCACAACATATATGTTCGCCGAAACAATCCGCAAGCAGCGGGATTTTTTTAAAACTGGTCAAACCAAGAATATTTCTTTTCGTATTCAGCAGTTAAATATTCTGAAGCAAGCGATTTTAGATAATGAAACAGAAATTTCCAAAGCATTAAAAGCTGATTTAAATAAACCATTAGCAGAAAGTTTCATTGCAGAAGTTGCGCTGGTTATTAAAGAAATAGAATACGCTATCAGACATATTAAAAATTGGAGTAAACCCAAAAAATCATCAATAATTTGGCAAATGTTGCCAGCTTCCGCCAAAATTTATCCAGAACCTTTGGGTGTTGTTTTGATTATTGGTGCTTGGAACTATCCATTCCAATTAGTTGTAGCCCCATTAATTGGTGCTATTGCTGCCGGAAATTGTGCAATTATTAAACCTTCAGAACTTGCTTTAAAGACTTCGAGTCTTATCACTGAAATTTTTAATAAATACTTTAATAAATCATATTTAGCTGTGATAGAGGGAGGAATAGAAATTTCTCAACAGCTATTACTAGAAAACTTTGACCATATCTTTTTTACTGGAAGTGCTGCTGTCGGTAAAATTGTTATGCAAGCCGCAGCAGAAAAGCTTACACCCGTAACATTAGAACTTGGGGGAAAATCTCCTTGCATTGTAGATACAGAAATTGATATAAAGGTCGCTGCTAGACGTATAACTTGGGGAAAATTCTTTAATGCAGGACAAACATGTCTTGCACCGGATTATCTTTTAGTTGATAAAAAAATAAAAAGTAATTTATTAAATGAAATTAAAAAATGTCTTCAAGAATTTTATGGTGAAAACCCTGAAAAAAGCTCTGACTATGCCAGAATCATTAATCAGAAGCAGTTTGATAGATTGGTCGGTTATTTAGAAAAAATAAAAGATTTAGAAAATAGAAAAATAATTATTGGTGGAGAAACAATTTCCGACGAACATTATATTGCTCCAACTTTAATTGAGAATATTTCCTGGGATGATGGAGTAATGCAGTCAGAAATTTTCGGTCCCATCCTACCAGTCATTGAATTTACAGATATTGCAGAAGCCATCGATATAATTAACTCCCACCCAAAACCTTTAGCCTTATATTTATTTACTCAAAATCAAAACCTGCAAAAACGAGTCTTAAAGGAAACTTCATTTGGTGGAGGCTGTATTAACCACACACTAATTCATTACACTACCCCATCTTTACCATTTGGTGGTGTAGGAAATAGCGGAATCGGCAGCTATCACGGAAAAGCCGGATTTGACACCTTTTCTCACTACAAAAGCATAGTCAAAAAACCCTTTTTC
>CAKZYM010000572.1 GCA_937884685.1 uncultured Calothrix sp. | reverse complement strand
GATTTTCTAGTTTCTATTTAGTTTCGATAGATGGGGAATCAAATAAGTTCCAAATTCCTCATCACCTTTTGCTAATTTTAATTAATACTATTCATAGAATAGTTTTTGGTATGTGATGCTACAATAATTCTTATTTCCAACTAAATAAACCTATTTCCAATCCCCAATCCCCAATTACCAACTACCAATTACCAATTATCAAATCCCCAATTTTATTTTCCAGTTCTCAACAATTTACCCAATGGTGTATGAGGTTCAGTCAAAATACCTTGAGAAGGACTAAATAAGAATGCCAGCATAAAGAAAATACACATCACCAACACAATCGAAGCACCGGAAGGAGTATCAAAATAGTAACTCAAATACATTCCGATTACACTTGAAGTAACTCCAAAAAAAGAACCCAATATCATCATTATATTTAGTTCTTTGACTAACAGATAAGCCGTACTAGCAGGTCCAACCAACATCGCAATTACTAGTAAAGAGCCAACTGTTTCTAAACTAGCCACAATGGTAATCGTAATCGCACTTATCATACCAATATAATAAATTTGTACGGGCATTCCAGCAGCTTGGGCACCCAAAGAGTCAAAAGTATAAAATAAGAGTTCTTTGTAGAATAATATAATTGCAGCTATAATTACCAGTGCTGTAATTAAAGTATTCCAGAGGTCGCTTTGATTAACCCCTAAAATATCGCCGAAGAGAACGTGAACTAAGTCAATACGATTTGCACCAGGTAAGACACTAACTAAAACTACCCCTAGAGCTAAAAAGGAAGATAGCATAATTGCTAATGCCGTATCTAATTTAATTTTGCAGCGCGACTCAATCCAAGCCATAAAAATAGCGCTCACAATCCCTGCAACAATTGCACCGGTCGAAAGGGAATAACCCAAAACAAAAGCTATCGGTAAACCCGCAATTAAGGAGTGAGAAATTGCATGTGCCATCATTCCTAATTGTTGGACAATCATATAACTACCAACAACTGCACATAAAACTCCCAATAACACGCCAACTAAAATGGCGTTGACCATAAATTCATAACGTAGTGGTTCTAAAAACCATTCCAACATTTGATTTTCCTCTATCTAAATTTTTATTAGTTTTATTAGCTGTTTTTTTAGTGCGATTACTTTGGTAGTAACTTTGACCAAAAATTATCTTAATTATTAAGTATCAGATGGTAAAACATGATTTTCGTAAGTAATGTCAATATTGCGCTGATTCAATACTTCCTCACGAGGACCGAAGGCAATAATTTTCTTATTGAGAAGTAATATATCGCTGTAGTTCTTGATACTTTCTCCTAAATCATGGCTCACTACCATGACAATTTTGCCTTGCTCTTGTAACTCATGAAAAATTTCAAAAATGATATTTTCCGTTTTCCGGTCTACCCCTACAAATGGTTCGTCAAAAAAGAATATTTCTGCTTGCTGAGCTAAGCTACGAGCAAGAAAAACTCTTTGTTGCTGTCCACCAGAAAGTTCACCGATTTGTCTATTTCTTAAATCCCAAATTTCTACCTTGTTTAATGCCATTTTTACCAGTTCCCGCGACTGACGGGAAGGATAGCGAAATAAACCCGTGGGGATAGTCCTAGCCATCATCACCACATTTTTCACCTTTACTGGGTAATCCCAATCAATTTGCGAGCGCTGTGCAACATAAGCAACTTTGTCCAATTTCTGCTTGAGGGGATTACCTCCGAAAGTTACTACACCACTGGTTGCTGGAATTAAACCCAACATTGCTTTAATCATGGTGCTTTTACCTGCTCCATTTGGTCCGAATAGACCGACTAATTGACCGGGTTCTAAATTCAAATTAATTTCTCTAAGTGCGTAATTACCTCGATAGCTAACCGACAAGTTTTTGACTTGCAACATCACGCAAAAAACCTCATTAGTGAAATTAATGAAAATAATTCTCTATAAATTCAATCTATATTAATCTAAATGAATTGAGAAAGTATATAGTTAACATTTTCCTTAATTATTCGTTAAATCACAATAGGTTTTTTGACTGTGATTATTAATTACAGTTTAGGTTTTAATTTACTCAAAATCGTATAAATTAAGAATTATATTAGAATAAATTTTCTTTTTACAATTATTTAATACTTCACAACAAAGCATATTTGGATGAAAATCTAGTCATCTAAATAAAAAAATATTAAAATTTTACAGTTGTATTGAAAAATATTTTCAATTGTTTTGATATTCTATATCATAAGTGATGTTCACAGTATATTTCCAAAGGTAAAGTGATAAAGTTACTACAAACTAATTCTCGCAAATTTGTGAGTGCAGCGGCTTTGAGTGCAATCGTATTTTTGACTGGATGTAACTCTGGTGAAGGCGAAAACACAACCCAAACAACAGGTACAGGAGAAACTACCGGTCAATCTGCAGCAGGTGATGATGGAAAACCAAATGTTGTTGCTTCCTACAGCGTCATCTGTGACATGGTAGAAAAAATTGGTGCTGACAAAATTGACAGCAATTGTTTAATAGACTACGACCAAGACCCTCACACCTACGAAGCTAAACCCTCCGACCGTAAAGCAATTGAGGATGCAGATGCGGTCTTTTATGCAGGGTTAAACTTTGAACCTTCCATTGTCGAGATGTCAGAAGCGACCAAAACCCCAGCACCAAAAATTGCTGTGCATGAAAAAGCAACTGCAAATGTAATTGAAGTTGAAGAAGACGGAGAAAAAGAACCAGATCCTCATGTTTGGCATGATATTAATAATGGCAAAGAGATGGCGAAGTTAATCGGGGATACTCTAGCCGAGATTGACCCGGATAATGCTGATGCTTACAAAGCTAATGCGGAAACATATAACGCCAAATTAGATCAACTTGATGCTTGGGTTAAAGAGCAAATTGCTTTAATCCCAGCAGACAAGCGTAGATTGGTCACAACTCATGATGCGATGAGCTATTATGCCAGAGCTTACGATTTAAAAGTAGAAGGAACATTATTGGGACTTAATACAGAAGAACAACCCAGCGCAACTAAGGTCAAGGAACTATCTGATGAAATCAAATCTAAAGGTGTTCCCACTGTTTTTGCAGAGTTAACTGCTAATGACAAGGTATTGAAAGTAGTTGCTAAGGAAGCAGGAGTTGAAGTCACACCAGAACCCTTAATTGCTGACGGTATCGGTGCAAAAGGAACTCCAGAAGGAAGTTACACTGGGATGATTGAGCATAATACTTGCATCATCGTCAAAGCTCTTAGCGATAAAGAATGTAAGCCATTTGAG
>CAKZYM010000571.1 GCA_937884685.1 uncultured Calothrix sp. | reverse complement strand
CAGTTATCAGTGAACAGTTATCAGTTAAAAGTTAAAGTTCATGTAGGGTGCTGTGACACTTCGAGTTAGTTTGAACTTGCTAATAACTCTTATAGTGTCACGCACCATCCGAGTTTTATGATACTTAGATTAAGTCCTGATTATATACAGCAGTTTACAGTTAAATGAGGTACAGAAAAATTTTATAAAACTCTTGTAGTACGGGCATCCCTGCCCGTTAGAATGTACCTCATGAAGATGAAATATGCTGTAATTATTTTTCAAAGCTTTTACTTATTAATTAATTATTCTATTACTTATTAAAGCAATTCTCAATTCCCAATCCCCCGTGCCCAATGCCCTAATATATATCATGAAAAATCAAAAATCTTTCAAAGGTTTATTTGTAGGTTTAGTAACGTTGGATTTAATTTATCTTGCTGAATCTCCCCCGAAAAATAATCAAAAATTGGTTGCAGATGATTACCTTGTTGCAGCGGGTGGCCCGGTTACAAATGCTGCTGTAGCTTTTAGTTATTTGGGTAATCAAGCCAAGATTTCCGGTGTTGTCGGTTGTCACCCAATGACGCAATTAATAAAAAGCGATTTAGCAAATTATCAAGTAGAAATAATTGACAATTACCCCACCACAGAAAACCCACCGCCAGTTTCATCAATTATTGTTAGTAAAGAAACGGGGGAACGTGCTGTTATTTCTATTAATGCTGTCAAAACTCAAGTTTCTAGTCAATCAATTTCACCAGATATTTTACAAGATATAGATATTGTACTAATTGACGGACATCAAATGAAATTGGGATGTGCAATTGCTCAAAAAGCCAAAGTCGAAAATATACCGGTAGTTATTGATGGTGGAAGCTGGAAAGCTGGATTTGAGAAACTCTTACCTTTTGTTGATTATGCTATCTGTTCGGCAAATTTCTATCCTCCTGATTCTCATAATTCAGAAGAAGTCTTTGCTTACTTAAATCAAATTGGTATTCCTCATATTGCTAAAACTCACGGAGAAATACCCTTTCAATATTTAACTATAAATTTATCTCACAATCTATCCCAAAGTGAAATTAAAATCTTAGATGTTCCAAAAATACAGCCAGCTGATACACTAGGGGCTGGAGATATATTTCATGGTGCTTTTTGTCACTATGTCTTGCAAGAGACATTTACCACTGCGTTGGAAGAAGCAGCAAAAATAGCTGCCTTATCGTGTCAGTTTTTCGGTAGTCGTCGTTGGATGACGAATCACTGACTAATTATTAATTATCAGTTATTAATTGTTCATCGTTTAAGTGTACATTATCAGTTTTCGCAGGTCAGGTGTGGAACATCAATTATCAACTAACTACTTACTACTAATATGAATCTACAATCTATTCTAGAATTACTTCGTCCTATTGGTTGGGGTGCATCTGATATATTGCGCTCTTACTATCGCGGCGAACAGAAAGACAATCTAAATGTAGAATATAAAGATGACAAGGGTAAAGACCCGGTTACAGCAGCAGATTTAGCTGTGAGCAATTATATTTTAAAAGCTTTGCAAACTGAATTAGAAAGTGACAAATTTGGTTATATCAGCGAAGAAACTTATCGAAATCAAGATGGTGCAAATAATTCTGAGTGGGTATGGATTATTGACCCTTTAGATGGGACAAAAGATTTTATTAATAAAACCGGCGAATATGCAATTCATATTGCTTTAGTCAGAGATAAGCGTCCAGAGCTAGCATTAGTAGCAATTCCCGAAGCTGAAAAATTATATTATGCAATCAAAGGTAGCGGTACATTTGTAGAAACTCGCGATGGAGAAAGAAAATCCGTGCGCGTTTCTGAACGTGACAATCCTCAAGATTTAACTTTAGTTGTAAGTCGCAGCCACCGCAATGAAAAATTAAATTATCTCCTATCAAAATTACCCTGCCAAAATCAGAAAGCGAGAGGAAGCGTCGGCGGAAAAATTGTTGCCATTATCGAACAGGAAGCAGATATTTATATTTCTCTTTCCGGTAAATCCGCACCGAAGGATTGGGATATGGCTGCACCAGAATTAATATTAACTGAAGCAGGTGGAAAATACACTCACTTCGATGGGAATCCACTAGAATACAACACCGGAGATATTAATCAATGGGGTGGTTTATTAGCAAGTAACGGAAAGTGTCATGAAATACTATGCGAGCAAGCAGAAAATATTTTAAAAGAATATGATTCATTAGGAACAGTTCAGAGTTAAGAGTTAAAAGTTAAAAGTTAAGAGTTAAGAGTGACGAATTAATAATTTTAATCTACCTCATCTAGCTCTATTCTAATAACCACTAACAACTATTAACTGGGAGCATCCCAATTTAGCAAAAATATAATTCGGTAGTGCGTTAACGCACTACAAAAGATAAATTTCCATATCTGGGACGCTCCCTAACAACTAACAACTAACAACTAACCACTATCTCAATCGCATTTTTCAAAACCTCAGCATGAAATTCCCAAGATAAATTATCAACGGATAAACTCGGTATTCCTCTAATTCCATCTATGGCTAAATTTTGATTTACAAGCTTTTCTAAAATACGAAACTCTATTTCTGGATTTAATTTCTTCAAAATTGCGGCTTTCCAATCGGAACGAAGTAAACAAAGAGCTAATAATATACCGCTAGCTCCCCAATTAGATACACCACAAACTATTAAATAATTACACTTAATTCTACAAGCTATTTCTTGTCCGTGACGAACGCTCGAAGCAATAATTTTTCTAGGAATATTCCCCATTCCTAATTCGTTCCCACCATCCCCAATTCCTATAGAGATGATTTTTTCATTCTCAAATAATAAATGCAAAGGTGCGGTATGAGCCGTAATATCTTCCCCTTTCATATTACGGACTATATCATCTTTCCCCGGGCCGGCTCTTTCAATGGAAATTATATGAGATATTGGCAGTGCTAAAGTGTTCCAAAATTCTTGAAGTGAAGCGACTGAATATTGGTTTACTTTAACTTTCCCTACACCAACAATATCAAAAGGTATATGCTGAGATATTCCGGCTTCAATAACTGCTGTTTTTACGGCTTCGTAGCACAGAGAATCAGTAACAACCCTTACCGATATTCCTACTTCAATTAAACTAGCTGCTAGTAAAGCACAACCTGATGGGCCATCAGTTTCCGGACGTGGTGGACTCCCATTTGGCATAAAAAAACCTGTAACAATCGCCACATGAGGATGAGAATGTTCCGCAATCGAACGAGCAGCACCTAACAACCCTTCCTTAGCTGCTTCCACCAAAGAATCAATACCTCTACCCACATCTTGCGAACAAATACTTTCCAAACGAGCTATTTTATCTAAAATTTCGGGTTCGTATTGCGGTCTTTTTGTCATGAGCAGAAAGAAAGTGGAAGCAGGAAAGTCGAAGGATAAATAGTTTGAGACCTTAAACACAACCACAGTCACCAGGAAAAATGGTCGTCTTTAACATCTGTAACAAACATGTATCCAGGAGCGTGGGTAATCGCAATTTCTGGCTTTGGTTGAAGAATTGCGAGTTGAGTTGTCACCCCACAAGCCCAGAATACCGGAATTTCATCTTCAGCAATTGTTACTGCTTCACCAAAATCGGGAGCATTTATATCTTTAATGCCAATTTCTTCAGGAGAACCAAAGTGTATCGGTGTACCGTGAGCTTTCGGAAAACGACTGGTGATTTGTACCGCTCGAACAACGTCTGCTGGAGATAAAGGACGCATTGACACTACTAAAGGAGCAGAAAATTCTCCTGCTGTCTTACAAGGAATATTAGTTTTGTACATCGGTACATTTTTGCCTTCTTGAATATGTCTGACCGGAATTCCTTCATCCATCAACGCTGCTTCAAAGGAAAAAGAACAGCCAACCAAGAAACCAACAAAATCATTTTGCCAAATATCAGAAATATCACCCACTTCATCCTGGAATTCCCCATTACGAAATATATGGTAGCGAGGTAAATCCGTTCTCAAATCTGCACCGGGAGCAACTATTTCCGGTTCTGGATTTCCCACTTCAGTAACATCGAGCAAAGGACAGGGTTTAGGGTTACGAGTACAAAAAACTAAAAAATCAAATGCCAACGTTCTTGGTAGAATAACCAAATTTGCTTGTAGAGATCCATTTGCAATTCCAGGAGTAGGATAGTGAAATGTCCCTTGACGACATTGAAGTCGAACTTCACTCGGAGATAAGTCCATAATTCATCAACCTTTCTTGATTTAATTATCGGAAATGAATAATAAATGGTAATTAAATTTTAAATACCAAGTTTACCCTACAATTAATCTATTACTAATTTCGGTATTAATTGTCTATGTCTATTAAATCAATATTGTTTGAAGTCAAATATATTTAAAACTACATAAAAGTAATTTGATTCTATGCAATCTCAGGATATAGGCTTCACACTTTTCAATTATTTTCTTTACTTAACTTTAATTAATTGACAATCGCAATTTATTACTAAAAAGACTTTATTTTTGACTTTCATTAGATAAACTTTACGCAAACACTCTTGCAAAGAATGCAGATTGAGTTAAATTTTAATAAAAATTCTTAATAAATTCCTATATAAAAAACAAGCTTTCTAAAATATTAATTCGTTACATCTTTAATTATCGATAGTAATCTCCTATGCTACATTAGGTAGCTTTGATAAATATCTATGCAATTATTGGTTTACCTTTAATAACTTTAAGTACAGAACTATTAGAAACATTTGTATTTCAAAAACAGGATAATTAATATTGCAATATAGGGTGTGTTGTCACGGAATGCAACGAACAATCGCAAAAGATAATTGTGATTAATTACCTATCACCAGTGACTTCATTTTGCTGTTTAGAAAATAACTTGAAAAGAGAGCTTAGGTAAATATAATTCAAAAATATCACCCCACAACATATTAACTAACGAAGCGATTTTACTGTTGTGAATATTGATTTAAATTAACAAAACCCAAAAATATAGAGACACGATACATCGCGTCTCCGTCATTAATATATCCCGTCTCTACACAATTCCCACAACAAACAAGCATTAATCCTGCGATTCGCGATACCCATAAAAATTAACGCTGTAATCCGTAATCTTCACTCCAGTCTTCTCTTCCACATAGCGAAGAACTTCAGGAGGTAATTCCAAATGAACATCCAGAATTTGATTTGTATCCAAACAATTTACATGGGAATGAGAATCGCTGATATTTCCGTACAAACGACCATCACAACGCTCAATACATTCAATAATCCCCCCAGAAGATAGTGCTTCTAAATTCTGGTAAACCGATGTATGACCAATTTCTTTACCTTCTAGATTCAGCCTATCGTAAATTTCACGAGCAGAAAGGTGTTCATTCGCTTGCCACAATAACTCTAGAATATAACGACGCTGACGACTAACCCGCATACCCTGGGTTTGACATCTTAAGACAGCATCTTCTAAGGAACGAATTGGATTTGTAGATAATGTTTGTTTTTGCATATTCGTGTTTCTAACAATCTTATTGTTTATTTTTTGTTTCATAGATGCAAAAATTAAAGTTACCCTACACACTATCCTTGGCTCATATTTTCTTTTTTTTACATTTACGAGGAGGCAGCTGATAGGAGAAACGTTGCGTAAGCTTGCAAAAGCCTAGTTTGTCACTAGTTAATCTAAAATAAACTCATTACCACTTTAGCTTAAAATCACTGCAAACGTCTATCGAGCGGGTTCGAGTAGCAAGTATGAAGTAGCAAGTAGCAAGTATGAAGTAGCGAGTAAAGAGTAACTCTTCCCCGCTATCCTACTTAACAATTTATTTATCTCT